>CAYRJP010000057.1:0-4090 GCA_964424425.1 uncultured Bacteroidales bacterium
ACAGACTTTGAATTATCGGTTTGTAAATTGAATTTTAAAACTTTCGATTTTTCAAAATTTAATATAGATAATTCGTTGTATATGTCACCATATAACAGTAAGTTGTTTTTATTGAATAAAGAATTTATTGAAAAAGAATTTAATAATAAATATAAATCTACCGACAGAATTAATATTAATAAGCTATAATAGTCAATAATTTGATATATATTATTGTAATTTATTGATTGTCAGATAAATGATTGCGTGAATTTTATTATTGCTAAACTATTTATAAATTTGTGTATTCGCAGCTAAAAAATTAACGAATTATTGACAGTATAGTGCAAAAGTAATTAATATTCTTTTGCTGTAATCTTTTGGTTGTCAGTTTATTGTATTGTTTTGTATAATGCAATTTTTTTTGGTATTGTATTTGCATGTAGTTAAAATATTGATATATGTAAATTTATGCATATATTTATTTTTTTAAAATTGGATATTGCTAAAAGATGTAAATAATGTATTTTTATAAAAAAGTAATATTCAGAATTTTTAAATCATGAAAAATTTCGAAAAAAAGACTTTTGCTGCAATTATTCCTGATATTGTTGCAAAGTATTCAAACAATCCTGCATTAGGGTTTATTGATGAAAAACCGATTACTTATTCGGAAATGTTTAATAAAATTGAAGCAGTAATTGCTTTAATCGAAAATATGAAAATAAATTCCGGTGACAGAGTTGTAATATTAAGTCAGAATATGCCCAATTGGGGAATAACATACTTTGCATTGCAATTTATGGGATTAGTTGTAGTTCCGGTATTGCCCGATTTTAATGAGCATGAGTTGCAAAATGTGCTTAATCATTCCGAATCAAAAGCAATATTTGTATCTCAAAATTTAGAATATAAACTTGATTCTATTGATAAAAAATATATTGAAACAATTATAAGAATTGATGATTTTAGCGTAATACAGAGCAGTTATCACGATTTATTTTTTGATTCGGAAGCAAAACCGGCAAAAGAATATAATACCGATGAAGATAAACTTGCGATATTATTATATACATCGGGCACAACAGGTGACTCAAAGGGAGTTATGCTTTCGCAAAAAAATGTAATTTATAATGCAGTGCAATCGGGTAATGTGCAAGAAATTTTTTCTGATGACAGATTTTTATCGGTTCTACCGTTGGCTCATACATACGAAAATACAATAGGTTTTATACTTCCGATTTTATGCGGAGCAAGTGTTACTTATTTGCGTAAGCCGCCCACATCGTCAGTATTGCTGCCGGCTTTAAAAAAGGTTAAGCCTACTTTTATGCTTACAGTGCCTATGATAATTGAAAAAGTTTATCGCAGCAGCATAATGCCTGAGATAAATAAAAAGTTTATTACAAAATTTTTGCATAAATTTACTCTTACCCGAAAGTTATTATATCGTTTGGCAGGGAAGAAGTTATATCAAACTTTTGGTGGTCATTTGAAATTTTTCGGTATAGGGGGAGCAAAATTAGATGCTACTGTTGAGCGTTTTTTGCGAGATGCGAAATTTCCGTATGCAATAGGTTACGGACTTACTGAAACATCGCCGTTGCTTGCGGGAGCTAATGCAAGTAAAACCAGATATCAAGCAATAGGACCAAAGGTTATCGATTGTGAAGTTATTATTAATAATCCCGACTCAGTAACCGGTGAAGGTGAGATTTGGGCAAAGGGACCAAATGTAATGCTTGGATATTATAAAAATCCCGAAAAAACAAAAGAGGTAATGACCGAAGACGGTTGGTTTAAAACCGGAGATCTTGGAGTTTACGATAAAGATGGTTGGCTAACACATAAAGGAAGATTAAAAAATCTTATTGTAGGTGCTAACGGCGAAAATATTTATCCCGAAGAGATAGAGTCTGTTATAAATAATTTTAAGCATGTGGTAGAGTCAATAGTGATAGAGAAAAAAGGTAAACTTGTTGCTATGGTGCATTTTAATAAAGAGGAATTGGAGTATAAAATTAAAACTATGGCAACCGATTTTTCAAATAAAGTTGATAGTAAATTTGAAGATTTTTCAAATAAAGTTGATGAGATAATAAAAGAGCTTGCTCAGGAACTGCATAATTATGTAAATTCAAGGGTAAATAAATATTCACGTATTCAAATGTTGGAGATTCATAACAAACCGTTTAAAAAAACAGCTACAAAAAAAATTAAACGTTATATGTATAATTAAATTTTTTGCCTTACTCTCAAACAAAATTTTCTAAAACTTTTACGATATATTACACTTGACATGATACTAATTTCTATCTTCCAGCTTTCATTAGTATAATATCATCTTCATTTACCTTTATATCGCGTGCTATAACAGGGCATTTAGCTTTCAATAAAAAAAACACATCTCGATTTACATTTGATAATCCTTCGTAATTTCCTTGTCCTTTACTTATTATCATATCGGCATTATAAAATAAATCTACAAATTCTTTATTGCACAATTCCAATATAGCTCCGGGTGCAGGCACTCCCGATGATACTATCTCGGCAACTTCGGCAATTCCCGAATTTACCGCATCATCATAAGTTACATCATTAATAACAGGAATACCGCGAACAGCATATTTTACAGGCTTACCAAGTTGTTCTATCAATAATTTATCAAAAACCGATTCACCCGAATTATCACCAATATAAAGTATATTTTTTGCACTGTTTAATTTTTCTTTAAATTCGGTATAATTAAAAATTGCAAAATCCTGAGTCAAAATCTTTTTAACATCTTCAACAAGATTAAACTTTTTTGCCATACCGAAATCAATAACATTACCTGCAATTGCAACACGTATTGCCATAAGCAACGGGTCGTCAGAATTTATTATTTCCTGTTTTAATTCAGGATAAAGATGTTTTGCTTCGGCTATACTGGTCTCTTTTATTTTTTTATAAGGGTCGGCTACTCCGGTTATTTCACGTATTTTTTTATATACAACAGAACCCGACTCAGCCGGAGTTTTATCCATGGGTATTGTTTTTATGGACTCTCCCACTTCGTCAAGAATCCGTTTTATAACCGCATCATCGTTTGTTGACATTCTTCCGGCACGCAATGCCTGACTCATCATACAAGGCAAACAATCAAGAAATGTTTTCACGTATTTATATTTTTTTATGAAAATTTAATAAACCGTGCGAATTTACAATTAAAACTAAAATATCACAGTTTATTGGTTGTAAAAAAACAATAATGCCGAAAAGCTCCGGCATTATTGAAACTCAAAAGTATGAAACAACTATTACTAAATAATATTTATTGCATCACTTCATACCACAAACAAAAACACAACTTCTTTTAATCTTTTAGCGGATGCTTCATTATACCTTGTTTTATTGAAAAAAGCATATAATCACTATTTTTATGCTCCCACTCTTCGCTTATCCAGTGATACTGTTTTCCTATAATTTTCACAACATCTTCTACACTATCGGAATGTATAATAATAGGAATAAAAAAATCATTAATCACTTTTATATTTTTACCAAACTGCATTGACACCAATACATTAATATCATCTGATTTTAATAAATTAATAATCGCATCAGCTTTTTTTCGTGAACCGTGTTGTTGTTCTTCATCAAAATCACGTGCAGTATTTTTAAGTTCCCTGTCTAAAACTAAGCTACTGTCTTTTTCTTTGTAAATTAAAAATTTATCGGCTTCGCCAAAATGCTTTTTTTCAAAAACTCCGGTATCATTTACCGCAAATGCAAACTTTAATCCCATACTCTTGTTTTTTTTAGGAATAAGACTTTTAAATTCAAGTCTAATCATCTAACTAAATATTCAAATCACTATCCTATCCAACCTTCTTGTTCAAGTTGCATAAACAAAGCTCTCTCTTCATCGGTCATTACACGTATTGTATAATCAAAATCAAGCCCCATTTCCTTTACGGGATTTTCTATTGAAGCAATCAGTTGCTCGGCAATAGGTATATTCGGAAATGGAAATGCAAACACTACACTCACTGTATTCTCAACCAAATCAATATTTGAAACAATACCCAAATTTATCAACGAATTATTAATTGCCGGATGTTTTACATTC
>CAYRJP010000057.1:4190-5880 GCA_964424425.1 uncultured Bacteroidales bacterium
TTAATAGGATCCCAAACTATTAATATTAAAGCACCGTTTTTTGATACAAACGGACCATGTTCATCTCCTGCATCAAAAATTTGAAACGAGCCGGCTTTATAAACTTTACCATTACTTTCGTATTCGCCTTCGATAACAAAATGTTGTTCTACCGTTAAATGCGAATGCGGCGACATTTCAAATCCCGCAGGAATTTTCAACAATACTGTTTTTGCTCCATTCTCGTCGCGTAAAACTTTCCGTTGAGTTCCGTCAAAATATTCATTTGCTGTTTCCCAACCCAAGTTGTCGTATAAATTCAATAATTCTCTCATAATACACCTCCATTATTTTAGTTTAAAAAAAATTAACTGTAACATGGCGGCTCAAAAATTTACTTTTTATCAAGTAACTCTTCACGAACCAACGGTTTACCACATTCAGGACATTTAATAGTTGTGCATTTTACTCCTTGCGTATGAGGTTCTTTATATCCGCATTTTGCACATACACAATATCCTCCTACACCAAACCCGCCTCCGCTGTTTCGTCCTTTGCCGCCTCCTTTGCCTAATCCTTTACCAAATGAGTTCATTTTATTACCTTATTTTTAATTTAAATATAAAGTTAATGAACATATGCTCATTATGCAAATATTTTCTAATATTTATTTAGAATAATTTAAAATAAAAAAAGCCGGAGAAAATCTCCGACTTTTTAAATTAAACACACAAACACACTAAGTCTTAATAATAGGAAGACTTAATATTTTATTCTTCAATAGATTCCAAATCTAAAATAAATCCTTCCATACCGATAATCTCACCATCCAAATAAACGGGATTTGCCGATAAAATATGCTTTCCGGTAGTTCCGTCTTTACACCTGCGAACAGCTACCATATTCGATATTGAATTGCCATGTATCACTTTATCAATAATTTCATCAAGCTTTTGCAAATCTTCTTTTGTGCGACTCAATGAATAATGCTGTCCTATTATCTCATCGCGAGTATATCCGTAAAGATTAAGCCAAGCATCGTTTACTTCTTCGTAATAGCCTTTTTTATTTATACGATAATATCCGGCTTTACTGTTTTTAATTGTATTATGAAGTATTTCGGATTCTTTATCAATTTCTGTAATATCCATAACAAAACCTTCCATTCCCACAACTTTACCGTCTTCAAGAATAGGATTAGCAGAAAGAACATGCTTTCCTGTTGTTCCGTCGAAACATTTTCGCACGGCAGGCACTGCTTTTACTACTTCTCCGCTCATTACTCTGTTTACAATATCATTAAGTTCTTTTATATCATTTTCTGTTCGTGTTACTGAATAATGCTTTCCTACAATCTGATTTTTATCGTTACACTTATACATTTTAAGCCAAGCATCATTTACATCAACAAGCATTCCGTCTTTATCTATTCTGTAATAACCTGCAACACTTTCCTTTACCGCTCTTTTTAAATTCTCAACAAGTTCAGTCTCCTCATCCACATCAACAACTTCCCAACCTGTAAGCATAGCCTTAATACTTGTAAGCGGCGTTTCACCCGTTGTTGTTAAATACACATGCATTATTACAAATGCCAATAAAAAGAAAGCTCCTATTGTATGAACCATTGCTACATTACTCAATCCCGCATGATGCACAGGATTTTCGGGATAAGTATAAAACATATACACAAAACCTGTAATAACCTGAA
>CAYRJP010000057.1:5980-7805 GCA_964424425.1 uncultured Bacteroidales bacterium
AAAAACTTATACGAACTGTGAATTTCAAATCCCGTAAAAGCCAAAAAGAATATAAGCAAAGCCTGCGACCAATGCCAAAATCTTTCGAAACGTGTATATATAAATGTTTGTTTCTTCATATCTATCTGTTTTTTAACTTTTATTTTTTACTGAAATATCTTAACGAACCGTGAATCATCACACCCAAAAATGATAATAGCAATAATACCACACCAATCATATCAAGATTTTTATTGTAATCGCGACCGGGCATATAAAATCCCGAAAGATTTTTCAACCTGCCGTTTCGTGAGTGACAATCGGCACATTTAAGCGATTCTTCGCGTGATGATACCATATGATTTACGGGCCAATACATTTCTGTTCTGATAAATGAATAGTGCCCGCTGTAAGGCAATCCGGCAGAAGCCATACCTGTGCGTGCCGCTTTATCCCAATCAAAATTTTTCCAATAAGCAGTGCTGTCTTTTCCAAAAAGATGCGGTATAATCAACATTTTGTTTACAGGGTCGAAAATTTGCTTGCCGCGATGAACTTTTACAGGATATATTTTTGCAGAATAATCGTTGTAACTACCAAGTAAAGTATTGATTTGCACAGGCTTTGTAGTATCATCAATAACTTGCCCTGCAAGATAATGACGAGCATTTCCGTTAAACCAATAATATTCGGGAATAACATTCTTTTTCCATATAAAATTACCTTTAAATCCGTGATATGTCATTATTCCGTTGCTGTCTTTTACAATTTTAATACTTCCATCAGGATTGTGCTGCCCTGCTGTTGACCAATCCCAATACATTTTTGTGGGAGCAGCTTTGGCATATACAGGAATATGGCAAGTTTGACAAGCCACTCTTTCGGTATGCTGATTAAGCATTTTATTTGCATGAGGCGACGATGTGTGACATTGTTCACAAGTTGTTCGGTTTTTATTATATGACGATACCGAATAAGCCTGTCCTTGTATATCGTGCTTATCGGAAGCATGACAAGCAACACAGCTCATATTCTGACCGTCAATACCCATATGAATGTCAACTTTGCGAGTTGTTTTTGTTAATACCTTTTCAATATCGCCGTGTTTCACATTATTACCGCCACCACCTGTATAATGGCATGTTCCGCAATTTTGCCTTGACGGCATCCCCACATTAGCAGCAATTTTATTATAATCGGGCTTTTTAAATAACTTCCCGTGAAACATTTTATCTTCTTTAACAGGATAGCCTGCCATTGTAGGAAATTTTTTGTAAGTTCCGGTTTGATCATGACAAACAATACAATCAATCTTATCCTGATTGGTAAAATCAAAATTTTTGTCTTTCCAACCATAACCGATATGACAGCTTGTACATCGCGGTTTATTTGACGAAATACCTATACAAAAATTATTTATATTATTTTTCTTTCCTAACTGAATAGTGTCTCCTGCATCAGTAATATACGGACGCGTCCATTTCCAATGCGATGAGTGCATTACATCGTGTCCGGTTTTATTATGACATGTTAAACATGCAGCAGTAACCTGCTCGGGAGTCTCGAATTTTTGTTGCAAAATTTGAAACTTACTGTGGTCAACTCTCGATGAACTCAAAGAGTCAACTTTATAATTAATTAATTTTACCGTTACAGGTTTACTGTTTATTCGCTCTTTTTTTATGAATAAAAATGCAATAAACCAAGGTAGTAAAACCACCATAAAAAGCAGTAACACCCTGATAAAATTTCCTTTTTTAGTATTAATTTTTTCCATACAAAAAGTTTTTATTTATAAACATTTTATTAATATTGTTGTATTAACATTTTAGATATTTAACTATTT
>CAYRJP010000057.1:7905-10997 GCA_964424425.1 uncultured Bacteroidales bacterium
ATTTTTAAATATCTATGTATGCAGATATTTGAATATGTAATACAAATATATTGTTATTTTGAACAAATGTTCATAAATATTATATAATTTATAACATGCCGAGACCAAAACGTAAAAGAAAAATATTTTCGATGCCTCTTGCCAAAGGGTTTAAGCCTTTTGGAACACCATTTTCCGATGCAGAGATAGTAATATTGTTGCTTGAAGAATATGAAGCCTTAAAACTTGCCGACTACATGAACTTAACGCAAGAAGAAGCAGCAAAAAAGATGAATATATCGCGACCAACATTTACGCGTATTTACGAAAAAGCACGCAAAACAATAGCCGAAGCATTTGTTGAAGGTAAAATTATTGCCATAAAAGGTGGCGATGTTGATATCGACACAAGTCATCTTACCAACGAAAAAGCAAAATTACAAATGGGCGAAGGCGGTTTTTGTATTTGCCTTAAATGCGAAGTAAGACTTGAACATCACAAAGGAGAACCTTGCCGCGACAGAAAATGTCCCAAATGCGGCAAACCGATGATTAGAGAAAATTCACTACATCATTTGGCATTAAAAAAAGAAAATAACAAAGAATAAAGTTTTTGCTTTTTACAATATACTCGCTACTTTTGGATGTTTTTAAATTTTAAATTATAAAAAATTGAAATTTCATCCGCTATATATAATAATAAGTGTAATATCGGCTTTGTTGATAATCGGTTGTAACAGCGAAGAGCCTGTTTGCCCCGACACTCAATCGTATGATTTTAAATTGGGATTGACAAAAGTTAGCGATACTGTTTCAAATGAATTGAAAATATACAACCCCGAAGTTGGAAGTTTCTCTACCAATGAACCTTTACCTTTTTATGTAAGTATTCCCGTAAATATTACATCGGACAGCACCGTTTTTTATATTGATTTTATGTATGTAAGAAACGATACTGTTTTTATAAAAAAAACCGATACAATTGCGTTTACTTATGTGTCAGATGTATATTTGAATAATCAAGAATGTGGATTTGTAATGACTTTTGACATAAAAAATATTTATGTGTCAAAACACCATATTGATTCTGTTACTTGGCTCAACAATAAAATTGACGAAGATAATGAAAGAAATCTTGAAATATATTATTAGCATTTTATTGTTGCTGACAACAATGGTGACGTTTGCTCAAAAAAACGACCCTTTTAAAAAGCGTCAGGTATTTGTAAGAGTAGGGATAGATTTATTCAGGTTTACTCTTCCTTTTACAAACGATTACAATAATAATGCTTTGGAATTATCTCTCGATACCGAAATAAAATATCGCTATTTTCCGACTTTTGAATATGGTTTTGAAAAAATAAAAGACAATACCGAAATACAAAACTATTCACTTACCGGAAATTATTTCAGAATAGGATTTAATTATAATATGATAAATTACAAACACCGACTCGACCGCAATATTTTTTATATCGGTGCTCGTTACGGTTTTTCAGGTTTTTCACAACAAGCCAACCGCATAAATTTCACCAATCAGTGGGGTAGTGTAAATATTGCTTATCCCGAAACATCACTCACAGCAAGTTGGTTCGAAGGTGTGGTAGGCGTAAGAGCCGAAATTATTACCAACTTTTATATGGGTTTTACTATCAGAATTAAAACAATGCTTAAACACTCCGACTATGGTCAAGTTGTGCCTTATCGTGTTCCCGGATTCGGCAATGGAACAAAAAGCGTTGCTTACGGATTAAGCTATTCTGTGTTTTATGCTATCCCTATTAAAAATAATGATTTCGATTTTAAAAAATAAGATAACAGGTAATTAGTTAAAAATTGAAAGTTTATAAAGTTGAAAGTTATTCAATAGTATAATGATTTAGCCCAAACAATGCAATAATAAATCTCATAAATTAATTTACCTCAATAAATATTTCCGATTTGGTATAATTGGTATTTTGTCTTAAAACAATATCTTTTCCTTTACTTATTTGCGAAGACAATACACCTTTTGAAATTAAATACCGATAAACAACATCGGCTTTTTTATTTATCAACTCTTTATTTTCAATATCTTTTACAGAAGATTTTACACCACAAATATTAAATTTAAATTTAGGATTATCTTTAACATATCCGGCAAAATCATTAAGAATAAGTTTTGAAAAATCATTTAACTTCAAATTATCGTTGAAATAAATATTATTTAAATAAAACGATGTATTCGCCGATAATTTATCTATATGCAAATCAACAAAAAAAGTGTTAATACTATCAACTCCGTCAATCAATCGATTGCCGAAAGTATAATTATCGGCATCAACAGTTACATAAAACATATTATCTTTTTTGGGAATTACTGCGGCAAAAGTGCCTGCATTAATATTTTCAGCTGCCTCATAAAAATCATTCGATATAATATTAAAAACTTTTATTGAATATTCCTGAACAGATTTATTTTTAGAATCGGTAATTGTTCCGCCAAGAATTATCATCTCTTGCGGGCGAAACTTTCCGGGAATATCAACACTAAAAATATCACTACCTCCGTTTCCATGCAACGATTTTGTTGAAAAATACCCTTTTATTCCGCGGGCATCGGTAATAAAATTAGTTTCATCACCGGGAGTATTTATCGGTTTACCAAAATTTTCGGGCATCTCCCACTCTCCCTGTTCATTTAATCGGGAAACAAAAATATCGAAACCTCCGTTGCCGAAATGTCCGTTTGACGAAAAATACAGTGTTTTATTGTCGTAGCAAACAAACGGATTTTGCTCATCGTTGATAGTATTTATAATAGCTCCCAAATTTACGGGAACACCCCAACTTCCGGCTGAATCTCTTATACAATAATAAATATCTTTCCCTCCAAATCCGCCTTTACGATTACTTACAAAATAAAGAACATTACCATCTCTCGATAATGAAGATTCACCATTGTAACCATTGGCTGTATTTATTTTAAAAGTCATCTTTTCGGGTTCATCCCAATAACCATCATCCCCAGCAACAAAATATAACTCGGCGGCATCAACATATTTGCCTTTTACTTTTATTTTTTTGTAAAAAGTAAGATACATCTCTGTATTTTGCATATTCACACACAACTG
>CAYRJP010000057.1:11097-12327 GCA_964424425.1 uncultured Bacteroidales bacterium
TTTACTTGCGAAACAGTAACATCAAACGGATGCTCTTTCCAATATTTCCATTTAATATAATTAGAATAATAAATATTTGCTTTTTTATATCCTAAGCAAGTAGAGTCGCATCGGTTCATATATTTTTCAAGATAATGTCCTGCCAAAGAATATTCGCGTTGCATATAAAACTGCTCACCCATATAATAATAAGCACCGTAATTACTGTATTTTTTACACAACTTTGCCGATTTCTCAAAATAATCAAATGCTTTGCGAAAATACATATTTGTATATACTTGCTCTTGAATATCGTATTGCGACACAATGGCTTTAGTATGAAACAGTCTGCCTAATTCAAAATATGCAGGGCAAAAAGCAGTATCTATTTTAACGGCTTTTCGCAGATAATTTATCGCCTTGCTTGTCTTTACCGAATCGGTAGCCGTAGCTTTTTTATATAAAACATTTGCCTCATAAAATTGCGAAGTGTCACAATAATTTTGCGACATTGCAGAAAAATACAATGTTGTTAAAATTATAGTGATAAATATTTTATAAACTTTATTCATGTTTCAATACAAAAAATGCTAAAATTGCCATTATATTACAGCATTGTAATTTAACAAAAAAGATTTATTTTTATTGCAACACAAAAAAATATTTGATAAAATTGAACTATTCACTATTAGACACCGAAATAACTTATCTTAAAGGAGTGGGCTCTCAACGTGCAAATACCCTTGCTTCGGAACTCGGCATAAAAACATATCGTGATTTAGTATATTATTTTCCTTATAAATATATTGACCGAACTAAATTTTATTCAATACGCGAGCTGAATGCCGATATGAATTTTATTCAGATAAAAGGCAAAATCATAAAAATAGATATTACAGGACACCCACGAAAACAACGACTTACCGCTACTCTTTACGACGGCACTTCTACAATTCAACTTGTATGGTTTAAAGGTATAAAATGGGTTAAAGAGCAGTTAAAACCAAATATAGAATATGTGATTTTCGGAAAACCGACGCTTTTTAACAACAGATTTAATTTTACGCATCCCGAATTTGAAGAATTAAGTAAATTTAAAGAAAAGCCGGAGTTTAATCTTCAAGCATATTACAATACCACCGAAAAGATGAAAACAAAATTTCTCAACTCTAAGGCTATTCATAATTTGGTTTTAAATATGATACCACAATTAAGAAACCAAATTCCCGAAACTCTACCCGATTATATTCT
>CAYRJP010000058.1:0-1206 GCA_964424425.1 uncultured Bacteroidales bacterium
AATTTTCTTATATGGTTCAAAAGAATGAGCGTAGCGAATAAATTAGTTAAAAGTTAAAAAATTGTAAAGTTGAAAGTTAAAAAACCTTTGCGTCTTTGTGTCTTAGCGGTAAAAAACGATACTAAATTTATAAGTTATTTTGATAAACTCTGCAATAAGTAAAAATATCTTTATGAATATTAAAAAAATAAAAAATAAAAGTTGGTATATAGTTGTGATATTTCCTTTATGGATTCTTTTATATTGGAACCTGCAATCAATATCCGATTTTATTATTGATGACATTTTCAGAATGCCAACAGGCAAACATCTTACCGAAACATTACGTTTTTTTATATTTGAAGTGCCAAAGGTTCTATTGCTGCTTATTCTTATAATATTTGGCGTAGGAATAATACGCAGTTATTTTACAACCGAAAAAACACGCAAAGCTCTTGAAGGAAAATCACTGTTTACGGGAAATGTATTGGCTGCTTTACTTGGTATTGTCACTCCATTTTGTTCTTGTTCGGCAATACCTCTTTTTTTAGGATTTGTTGAAGCGGGTATCCCCATAGGTGTAACATTCTCGTTTTTAATAGCCGCCCCAATGATAAACGAAGTAGCTTTGGTATTACTTATCGGACTTTTCGGGTGGAAAGTAGCAGTTATTTATGTTACCACAGGTCTTTTTATTGCAATACTGTCAGGATGGATAATAGGTAAGTTAAAACTTGAAAAATATGTTGCCGACTGGGTATTTTCAATAAAAACCAATCAAAACAATGAACTTGAAGAAAAAATATCTTTTGCTGACCGCATAAACAAAGGAATTGAATCGGTAAAAGAGATTGTGGGTAAAATATGGATTTATATAATAATAGGTATAGCAGTGGGTGCCGGTGCTCACGGATACGTGCCCGAAGATTTTTTGGGAACATTGTTAGGTAAGGGTAATTGGTATGGTGTGCCGTTGGCAATACTTATTGGTGTACCAATGTATTCGAATGCAGCGGGAATAATTCCCATCGTAAGCGTTTTAATAGAAAAAGGGGTTTCGCTCGGCACGGCACTTGCTTTTATGATGTCGGTAATTGCTCTGTCGCTGCCCGAAATAATTATTCTTAAGAAAGTTCTTAAATGGCAATTAATTGCTGTATTTATCGGCATTGTCACAATAGGCATTATGGTTGTAGGATATATTTTTAATTTTGCGATGAGTTAGAG
>CAYRJP010000058.1:1306-4002 GCA_964424425.1 uncultured Bacteroidales bacterium
TATTCCGTGGTTAGTTTTTACAGTATTATTTTTATTTATAATACTGGGTTTTGCTTTTAAGAATAAAATGAATAATTATCTGTCGGAACAGATGAAAAAAAACACGGCAACAGAAGTTAAAACATCGGTAAATACATATATTGATTCTGCTTTTAACTACAATAAAAACGGTTTAAAATTTGAAATTACTTTTCTTGAAATAGGTTCAAAAGGCTGTTCAGCTTGTAAAAAAATGGAATCGGTAATGACCGATATTCAACAAAAATATCCCGACAAGGTAAATGTTGTTTTTATAAATATTTTAAAACAAAAGAGTCAGGATATTATGAAATATTACGGTGTGGCAATAATCCCGACACAAATTTTACTCGACCGCAGCGGTAAAGAAATTTTTCGCCATACGGGATATATCTCTACTGACGAACTGTCAAAAAAACTATTATCTTTCGGAATAAAATAATACAGAAAATTAAACAAACACAAACATATGAAAATTCTTGTTTTGTGCACAGGCAACAGCTGCCGCAGTCAAATGGCACATGGATTTTTAAAATCTTTCGATTCACGTTTAATTGTTGAATCGGCAGGAACGGAAGCATCGGGCAAACTAAATCAAAAAGCCGTAAAAGCAATGGCTGAAATAGGTATCGACATAAGCAATCATACTTCCGACTCTGTTGAAAAATATTTAAACGACAAATGGGACTATGTAATAACCGTTTGTGGCGGAGCAAACGAAAAATGTCCCGCATTTTTAGGAAAGGTAAAAAATCGCTTGCACATTGGATTCGACGACCCTTCGTTTGCAACCGGAACCAACGAATTTATTTGGAGCGAATATATAAGAGTAAGAGACGAAATAAAAGAAGCATTTACAAAATTATATATCGAACAAATAAAGCCGCAACTACAATATAATATATAAATTCAAATAATTTTATGCACTTTTATTTTTTGAAAGAAAAATATCGAAAGTATCAACAGTTGAAATATTAAAAGATTCATTATTAATAAAATTCTCAAACTTATAAGTTGTGAAAATTGTTTCAACAGTAGCTACATAATAAAGTTGAATAATAAAATGCCAATTTTCTTCTCTATTATATAGTATTTCTCCCAGTTTTTTTAAATTAAATACTTTTTTTATAATAGAACTTTGAAGAATTATTTTTTCCATATCAGAAAAATGATTTTCAAAAAGATAATAAATATCTGTTGTCCCTCCATTTTTATTAAGTTTTCTACTAATTTCAGATTTTAATGTATTTTTAACTTGTTTCTTGAAAAAGTTCTTTTGAATGTTCTTAATACTATCAGGATTAATACTTTCATGTATATCATTTTTTAAAAATGGATATAAACTTTGAATTCCATGTTTGTTTAGTAAGAGTCCGTTTTTCTTTAATATATAATCAAACATTACATCATAATCGGTATTTT
This sequence comes from uncultured Bacteroidales bacterium, assembly GCA_964424425.1. GTDB lineage: Bacteria > Bacteroidota > Bacteroidia > Bacteroidales > SZUA-534 > GH45. Next base: position 2,747 of record CAYRJP010000058.1, read on the forward strand.
TTTTATTTTTTGTTTGATTCAAAAGAAAATTTCTAATTTTTATTAGATTAAAAATCTTTTTTATTGAATATTTTTTTGAAACCTTAAATAAATAGAATATTTTCAATAAACTACCAATTTTGGATTGTTCAAATAATCTTACCTTTTTCGAATAAAAAAGAAAATTAAGAAGTTGATCTGCCATTTCACCTAATATTATATTATTGGCATTTGATTCTCCAACAGCTTCTGCCAATGTGTTTTGAAGGAATATACCGTCTTGAAATAAGTACCCTTCGAGCTGCCAAACCAGATCAGGAAATAAATTGAACGCTGTTGTTTTAACCTTTTTACGATTTAATTCACATTTAGTGTAATTTTTTATAATGTCAAATGCTATTGTTGTTTCATCAATTTCTTTTCCTCCTACCGAGAAAAGTTGAATTATTTTTTCATTAGATTGATGCTTTATGCAATATAGCAACAAATTAGAATCGTATCCTCCACTCAATGCCAAATTCCATTTTTCTTTATGCTCTAACTGTTGTGTTAGTTCATTCAAAGAAACAGCCACATTTTTAACTGTCGGATATTTTACAGATAACTTCTTTTTAATACCAACTTGAAACTTCATTATTTACGTCTTTTTTTAAAATTATTGATGGAATACTAGTATGTTTATCTCTATAAATCATTTGAGAAGGAAGTATTTTTTTTATATTATTAAATAAAGTTTCTTCGCCCGGCACAACATTACCAAAATAGATAAATCCTGTTAATAAAAATTGTCGCACAGATTCAACATTCAAAGTTCGCTCAATTTTAGATGTCGATAAAAGATATTTTAGATTGTTCGAAAAATAAAACGTGTTATTATAAATTATATAATAAAGAGGCTGATTAAATCCATATTCATCTTGAAAAATCAATAATTTTCCGGTTTTATCATTATAAATAATTAACATGTAAACTCCTTGAAGTAGAGTGAAAATCTTTTCTCCTAAATTTTTCCATAGGTTACAAATTAATTGTAAATCAGAATCTGTTTTAATATTGTAGTCTTTTTTTAACTTTTCAAAATTTGATAAATATCCAATCATTGTAAAATAAAATCTTGACTCAGAATCGTAGTAACTATCTTCTTTTTGTGAATTAAGAGAATAAATACGAGAAACTAAGAATTTTACTTTCCTTTTTTCTGTTTCTTGCTTATTCCCTGAGTATATAGGAAGAGCAAGAAATATAAAATTGTTTTGTTTCATAATTATCATTGTTTA
>CAYRJP010000058.1:4102-11949 GCA_964424425.1 uncultured Bacteroidales bacterium
AATTATCATTGTTTATTAATGTAGACGAAACATACTTTATGATTGTGACATAATTTTAGTATTTTAAATTACACAACAAACAAACAGCTGTCTATCAAGCATATACATATTATACTATTTACTTAGTATACATAATAAACAATAACAGTAGTTTATATTTATACAGAAAATATCAATCATTAATAAATTATTCGATATTAAAAACAAAAAAATTTACATTATATGTGAATCTTTTATGTCACATTTTTTATTCTTTATTCGTCTATATATTAAGTATTATATGATAAAATAAAAAGTATTCAAATTTTAAATAAAACAAGCAACTAAATTAAGAATTCTCATCTTAAAAAAAGTTATCACAAATGATAGAGTTTGTAAAAATAAAGCATGAAAATTTTTAAGAAAAAAGTATTTGAATATGAAGATATTAATTTTGTTCTTTGTGAATGCTCAAAAGAAAATAGAAAAGCTCAAGAGTATTTATACAAAACATATTATAAATACGCTTTAAATATAGCTATTCGATTCGCTAAAAATTACGATACAGCAAATGAAATTATTAATGACAGTTTTTTAAAAATATTCCTATTTTTATCAGAAGGAAAAAAAATTAATGACTTTAAAAAATTTCTAAAAAAGATTATTATTAACAAAGCTATTGATTATTATAGAAGTGAAAAAAAATTACAATCAAACATTTCATATGAAGACTATTTACCGGAAATAGAATTGAGTGACAATGTGATTTCAAATCTTACGGCAAAAGAAATTTTATTTCATTTAAATAATTTACCAAATATTTATAGATTAATTTTTGTTCTTTACGAAATAGATGGATATTCACATAAAGAAATAAGTAAAAAACTTGGAATAACTGAAGTAAATTCTCGAAAAAACTTATCAAGAGCAAAAATACAGTTAAAAAGTATGTTGCAAAAAGGAGGAATTTATGAATAATTCGGATAACAAATGGATTGATAAAATAAGAGATGAATTAATAAATTATCATCCTGAATGTAATGCAACAGATTGGAATACATTAAAAAAATCATTGCCTGCTAATACAATCCGGCATAAACTTTCTAAATTTGTTATAAATTGGATAAAAAGTTTATTATTCATTATTATTCCTGCAACTACAATATTTGTAATTTACTTATATAAAAACGATACAAACATATCACAACATAAAACAACTCCAATATCAAAAAACATTAAAAAAAATAATAAAATTATCAAACAATCTAAAGTTTATATTTCAAAAGAAAAAAGCAAAACTGAAATAAAAAAGAATAGTAATGAAACTTTTACATATTCAACTAACAGCAAACAATTAAAGAAAAAAATTAAAGAAAAAACAAATTCAGAAATTATTCTTAAAAATAAAAAACTAATAAAACATGCAATTTTTGCTAATAAAATTACTAAAAAAAGCAATAACCTTCCACAATCAATAAATCCGGATTTGAAAAAAAATACTATAAAACAAATAACTACAAATAATTATACAAAACAAGTTCAATCTGAAAACATCACTATAAATAAGATGATTCCTATAATAGGAACATTAAAAGCAGTTAAGCAAAATTATTCAAAAGAACCTATTGGTTTTGATAATTCTGAAAAAATTAAATTGCAAAATGACACCAACTCTTTATTTATTTATACAAAAGATACAATCAAAAACAAATTAAAAGAAAATAATTCTACAGCAAAATCAGCAAACAAAAAACAACTTCCTTTTCTTATTGGCCCAATGGCTTCTTTCAAATACATAACCAATATTAACCCAAAATATGAATCAAAAATAAATTTTTCAGGAGGATTAACATTCGAAAAATTTATAACTCAAAATAGTTCTATATCTATAAAACCTCAATTTCTTATTGATAAATTTAAATATACCAAAATAAATCCTAATGATAGCACAACCATTTCACACCCAATCAACTCCGGTGACAGTACTATTATTCAAAATGACAAACAATCTATAAATCATCAAATAGAAGAAACATCTACTTTAGAACTATTTTACTTTGATTTTCCGGTAATATTTAATTATTACATCATTGAACAAAAGCAAAATAGACTGGCATTATCTGCAGGAATATCAAATAAATACATTTTTTCAATTAAAGAAAATAATAAACATCTCACAAACAAATTTTATCTGTCACAAGCTGTAACATTTGGAATAATATACAATCGGAAAAGCAATGAAAATTTATTTTTCAATATCGAACCCTTTGTAACTATTCCTATACGCAAAATTAAACCTGAAAATTATTCATGGATTTCATTTGGAATAAACATTAATATTCTTTTTAAGATAAATAGAAAAAATAGAGATATAAAAATTAAATAAAAATATACTAATCAAAAAAAAAGAAAATAAATTATAATCAATCTGTTTTATTTCAAATGTGTTGAATGATAAAAAATAATTTGCCAATTATTTTTATCATCTTTTACCAAAGTGGCACTTTCAATAAAGTTTAATACTATTGTTGTGTCGGGATACACAAAAGTTCCTTTGTTGTGAAACCATGCCTGAGCCGTATTTTCATCAACAATTGCGTGCATATTGGTAATTTTGTAATTTATACCCACACTGTCGTATTCTTCAAGTTTAAGTGAAAATTCATCCATATTCCACACTAAACCATTTTCATAAATTACAAAATCATCGCTTGCAAGGTCGTCTAACTTACCGTAATCTTTATTTTGAACTGCTGTTACAAAATCATCAATAACTTTTATTACGGTGGTTTTATCTGCTTTATGATTATTGCAATTATTACAACTTATCATAAAAAATGCCAAAAGAATAAATACTAAATTTTTCATAATGTAGTGATTTTTATTTGTTGTAATAAGTTACAAAAAAATTAAATACAAAGCAATAGTAACTGACAGTCACGACATGAGTCATATTTAAAAATCACTCTCTAATTATTATTAAATATCTCTTAATCAATAGCTAACACCGCAATTTACAGGTTTGATATTAAAAAAAACGAGACTGTAAAATTACAATCCCGCTTTTATAAAATTAAAAAAAATAGTATTAATCTCTTATCCGTAAATCTTTTTTTCTGCTGCTGCCAATGTATTTTTTAACAAACTAATTATAGTCATTGGTCCCACTCCGCCGGGAACAGGAGTAATAAAACTACATTTTTCGGCTACTTCATCAAATTTAACATCTCCTTTCAATTTCCATCCTGACTTTGTTTGGTCTGATTTTACACGATGAATACCTACATCAATAACCACAGCTCCGTATTTAACCATATCGGCAGTAACAAATTCAGGTTTTCCGATAGCTACAATCAGAATATCGGCTTGTGAGCAAATTTCTTTAAGGTTTTTTGTTCTGCTATGGCAAATGGTAACAGTAGCATTCCCGGGTTTTGCTTTACGCGACATAAGTAAACTAATTGGTGTTCCCACAATATTGCTTCTGCCGAGAACAACACAATTTTTACCTTCGGTTTCAATTTTATAACGAGCCAACAATTCTATTATTCCGGCAGGTGTAGCAGGCAAATACGACGGCAAACCCATTGCCATACGTCCTGCATTTACCGGATGAAATCCGTCAACATCCTTTTTATAATCAATTGCTTCAATAACTTTATCTTCACTAATATGAGAAGGCAAAGGCAATTGAACTATCAATCCGTCGATATCGGAATCCTTATTTACCTCCTCTATTTTATTGAGTAACTCTTTTTCCGAAACTGTATCGGGAAGTCTTATGTCGGTTGACTTAAAACCTACTTCATGGCATGTTTTAACTTTACTTGCCACATAAGTTTCACTTGCTCCATCGTTACCCACAATAATAACTGCAAGATGCGGTTGTTTATTACCTTTTGCAATTATTTGTTTAACCTCTTCGGCTATTTCAAGTTTAACCTGAGCACTTATCTTTTTTCCGTCAATTAATTCCATTTTAAAAATAGTTTAAAATTAAATTATCTTGCTCTTCCCATCATACGGGCAAGGTTTTTTCCTTTACCGGTAGTCATCATTTTCATCATTTTACGAGTCTCGTCAAACTGTTTAATCAGTCTGTTTACTTCCTGAATAGAAGTTCCGCTTCCGGTTGCAATACGCTTACGACGAGAGCCGTTAATTATCCCGGGATTAGTTCTCTCATCAGGTGTCATTGAATGAATTATAGCCTCAATTCCTTTAAAAGCATCATCATCAATATCAATATTTTTCATTGCCTTGCCCACTCCCGGAATCATTGATGCCAAATCTTTAAGGTTACCCATTTTTTTAATTTGCTGTATTTGCGACAAGAAATCATCGAAACCGAATTGATTTTTTGCAATTTTCTTTTGTAATTTTCTTGCCTGCTCCGCATCAAACTGCTCTTGTGCTTTTTCAACCAACGAAACAATATCACCCATACCGAGAATACGGTCTGACATACGCTCAGGGTGAAATACATCCAAAGCATCAAGTTTTTCACCTGTTCCCACAAATTTAATAGGCTTATCAACTACTTTACGAATTGACAATGCCGCACCTCCACGAGTATCACCGTCAAGTTTTGTAAGAACCACTCCGTCAAAATTAAGTCTATCGTTAAACTCTTTGGCTGTATTTACGGCATCTTGACCTGTCATTGAATCAACAACAAAAAGAATTTCTTCCGGTTTTATTGCTTTTTTTACCGCTTCTATTTCGTTCATCATCTCCTCATCAATGGCTAATCGACCGGCAGTATCCACAATTACTACATCAAAACCTTTTTGCTTAGCATATTTAATACCGGCTTTGGCAATACCAACAGGGTCTTTACTTCCTTCTTCGGTATAAACTTCTGTTCCTATCTGCTCTCCAAGAACCTTTAACTGGTCTATCGCAGCAGGACGATAAACGTCACCGGCTATTAAAAGCGGATTTTTTCCTTTTTTTGTTTTCAGTCTGTTTGCCAATTTTCCCGAAAAGGTGGTTTTACCCGAACCTTGAAGACCGGCAATAAGAATAACGGCGGGATTTCCTTTAAGATTAATATCTTCGGCTTGACCTCCCATAAGCTGTGCAAGTTCATCATGCACAATCTTTACCATCATCTGCCCGGGATTTACCGACTTAATAACATCTTGCCCTATTGCTTTTTGTTTTACGGTATCGGTAAAGTTTTTGGCTATTTTATAGTTAACATCAGCATCAAGCAATGCCCTGCGAACATCCTTTAATGTTTCTGCTATGTTGATTTCGGTAATTCGTCCTTGCCCTTTAAGCAATTTGAACGATTTTTCTAATCTATCGGATAAATTTTCAAACATAATCTTTTAATGTTGATTTTTCTGTAACAACAGAATTATTTTAATTTTTAAACATCGGGCAAAAGTAAATAAAAAGAGCCAATTATTCAACAGAATAAACGGCTCAATTTGTATAATACTTTAATTTTACAGATTAAAATATAAACGAATTAACGGCAATAAGTAAAAGCTGATGTTTTTTACAGCAAAAACTTATTAATTCATTGCCGATACTATTTCAAAAGTATCGCTTGCGATAACAAGCTCTTCGTTGGTTGGTACAACCATAACTTTAACTTTTGAATCGTCGGTTGAAATTACAGCCTCTTTGCTTCGTAATTTATCATTTTTTGCAGGGTCAATTTTTACACCCATATATTCAAGATTTTTACAAATCTCCTCACGAGTTTCGGGTCCGTTTTCACCAATACCGCCTGCAAAAATCAATATATCAAGTCCGCCAAGAGCAGCAGTATAAGCTCCAATATATTTTTTTACTCTGTAAAAATACATATCAAGACCAAGTTGTGCTCTTTCATTGTTTTTCTCCCAAGCTGCCTCCTCTATTTCACGCATATCCGACGATATTCCTGTTACGCCCAACATTCCGCTTTGCTTGTTAAACACTGTATTCAGCGAACTTAACGGAAGTTCTTCTTTATCCATAATGTAACTTACCACACCAATATCAAGGTCGCCGGTTCTGGTTCCCATAATAAGTCCCTCAATGGGTGTAAATCCCATACTGGTATCAACAGACTTTCCTCCGTCTATTGCACACATTGAAGCTCCGTTTCCAAGATGACAAGTAACTATTTTTTGTTTTTCAATATCAACATTCAATATTTCACATGCACGTTTGGCAATATATGAGTGGCTGGTTCCGTGAAATCCGTAACGACGAATTTTGTATTTGCTGTAAAGCGAATATGGAATTGCATACATATAAGAATGTTGCGGCATTGTTTGATGAAAAGCTGTATCAAAAACTGCAACTTGCTTTATTTCAGGCAATAGTTGCATCATTGCCTTTATTCCTTTAAGGTTTGCCGGATTATGCAAAGGTGCCAATTCTATGCAATTTTCTATTTCGCTTAAAACATTTTCGTTAATAAAAGCACTGCTTTTAAAGCTTTCTCCACCATGAGCCACACGGTGTCCCACAGCATCAATATCGTTAAGTGATTTTAAGCAGCCGTGATTTTTACTTGTAAGTATTCCCAGAATATATTCTATACCTGTTTGATGGTCGATAATTTCACCTTCGAATTTTACCTTCTCGCCGTTATCTTTTTCCAATTTTACAAACGACCCTTTAATACCTACTTTTTCGGCAATCCCTACTGCCATAGTAGTTTTTTTGGTCATGTCCCACATTTGGAATTTTATTGACGAACTACCGCAATTTAAAACTAATATCTTCATTTGTATAGTGTTTTTCTTTTTCTGATTAATTTAAAATTTTATTTTAAGTTAACTTCTTTTTTACCGTCTTCGTGATAAACATAAAATCCTTTTCCGGTAATTCTTCCAAAGTTTTTAGACCTTACAAGACGTTTTAATATAGGCGATGCCATATATTTTTTATCTCCAAATTCGTTATACAAATTTTCCATCCATCTTACAACCTTATCAAGACCTATTTTATCTGCCATTTCAAAAGGTCCAAGAACCTGACCTAAACCAATACGCATGGTTTTATCAATATCTTCAAGAGTTCCCACGCCTTCCATAAGCACTTCGCAAGCCTCGTTAAGTTGAGCTACAAAAACACGAATACTAATTAATCCGGGAGATTCATCAACAAGAATAGGTTCCTTGCCTATCATTGAGATAAATTTTACAGCCTTTTGATAAGCCTCATCGGAAGTATATAATCCGCGAACCACTTCTACCATTTTGGCATTGGGGGTGTTTGTTAAAAAGTGTAAACTAACACAACGCTCTTTATGTTCAAGTTCCGATGATAATTCAGTAATAACAATTGTTGTAGAGTTTGTTGCAATAATACAATCGGAAGAAACAACACTTTCAATTTTTTTAAATACCTCTTTACGACAACTTATTCTTCGTTCGCGTGTTTTACTGCGAATAGCCTCTATTACCAAATCACAATCTTTCAACTTACTGTAATCGGTATAACCGTTAATACGCGATAAAACAGCTCTTTTTTCTCCGGGTGTCATTCCCCAATGGTCAATCATGTTATCAAGAACACGTCCTATTTCTTCTTTTGCGTGTTTAATTTTTTCTTCGGACAGCTCAATAAAGATAACTTCTATTTCTTTTTGGCTAATCATTAACGCGATAGTTTGACCTACTGTTCCGCATCCTATTATTCCTACTTTACTGAAAAGCTGTTTGGGACGGTCTTTAGAACTCAATCCATATTGTTCTATGGGTTCAACTTTTATTTGTGACATACCTTATTTTTAATTATTTAATTTTACGCTACAAATTAACGAATATTAATGCGATTTTTTATAAAAATATTTGTTCTGTTTAGCACTTTTTTTTATGATTTTTTACATTTTCTTAAAATATAAAATGGTAATTAAA
>CAYRJP010000059.1:0-3905 GCA_964424425.1 uncultured Bacteroidales bacterium
GAAATACTGAACCATTAAATGATGCATTATCAATAAATACAGGCATTGGCGAACATTCGGTATTTTTCTTAAAAGTAAAGCGTGCTTCTATTTCGGGATATACCGTTATTGATGTATTATACGTTGCCGAACATCCTGCAAGGTTTGTTGCCTTAAGCGAAACTGAATAAATTTTATCTGATGTTGTTCTATTGCCAAATGTATGTGTAACAACATGGTCGGTAAGGTTACTGGTTTCTCCGTCATCAAAATCCCATAAAAATGTCAACGGATTTGTCGGTGTTCCTCCTCCTGTGGTTTGATTTGTTAAATTAACCTCTAAAGGTCCGCAACCTTCAGTTACATCAGGTTGAATATGAGGATTAATTTCAGGATACACCTGTAACGTAATAGTATCGTAATCGGTACAAGTTGAATTACTTGCCGTTAAATATATATGTATATGAATTGTATCATTGGGTTTAGGATTATTCACTGTAAAGTTTATTGAACTTAAATCGGTAGTAGTTCGAGCCGGCGAACCGTCACTAAATGTCCATAAATAATTGCTTGCCCCTATTGATGTATTATTTATTTGAATTGTTGTCGGTGCACATATTATTGTTTTATCGGTATTCATTTGTGCTTTTATTTGCGGATAAACAAACACCGAATCAATATAAATATCGGTACAACCATTTACCGAAAGGGTAAGTTTTACATAATATTTTTTTAATGATGATGTACTATTGTTATATGATTTAGCAGGACTTTCAAGAGCAGATGTTGTTCCATCGCCAAAATCCCATAAAAATTCGGCTGTTGGTGTTGCCGATGTTATATGCGCTGCTCCGGTAAATATTGATGTATTACTAAATGTTATATTTACATTATTACAAACAGTATCTGTACCATTTGATTTAGTAAACAGAGCAGTAATTTCAGGAAATACAGTTATATCCTTCTTATATACCACATCACAACCATGAGCGTTTGAGTTGGTAAGTGAAACATAATCTACAACTGTTGCTCCTGTTGTATTTGTATAAATAATATCAAATGGTTGTGTATCACTTGTTGTTCCTGCTCCTCCTCCAATATCCCACACAAAATTTTTAACTGAATTTGCCGATGAATTATTTGCTATACGAAGTGTCAAAGGCGAACACCCAACAGTATCGGGCGACACTGTAAATTTAGAATCGACATAAGCATATACTGTAACATCAACAGGCGGAGCTGTATCTTTACAATTATATTTGCTTGTTGTTATTAAGTTTACCTGATAATTTTGGTCAGAAGGAATTATATGTGAATATGTTTTAGCAGGTGGATTTGCCACTCCCGAAGAAGTTCCGTCTCCAAAAGTCCACTCATATTGTAAATTAGTAACATTGGGATTTGTTGTTTGATTAAAATCAATAGTTAATGGATCGCATCCCTGCAAAGGATCGGTTGTAGTAATTGTTGTATTAAATTCAGGATATACTGTTATCGTATCCGGTCCCATAAAATCTTCACAATCGGTTCCGTCATCGTTATGCTTAATTATTTTCAGATAAACATAATAATATTGTGGTGTTGTATTATTATTTGTATAAACTATTGTGGTATCTATAAAATTTGTTGTAGCATCAACTGTTGGTGTTGCTAAATTACCATCATGAAAACTCCATTCGTAATCTACTATTCCGTTTGAATTATTTTGTATATTAACATATAACGGCGAACATCCTTTTTTATTCAAAATAGAATAACGTGCCCTAGCTACTCCGGGAACAAATACCGAATCAATATTTGCTGTATCTCTGCAATCGTTTACGGAATCAATAAGAACAAGTGTTATGTAATATGTTGTATCATAGTTTGTTAAATTAACAAATGTATGTGTATAAACAGTATCCATATCATTCGGATGCGGATAGTTTTCTTGTCCTGTTCCATCACCCCAATCCCAAAGCACATCTGTAAACGGACCTGATGAATTTGTAATTTTAAATCCCTGCGTAACATCTTGCTGACAACCCGATTTGGCACCTTTTACCGCTTTTGCTACTATTTCGGGCTTCACCCTTATTACTTTTTCTATAGAATCTTGACAAGCATAATTTTGATCTGATTTTAAAAGAATTCGATAATTAACAGGTACCGCTCCTCTATTGGTAAATTCTATAGGATCAGAAATTACAGGTATTACACTGTCAACAGTTGTATGATGTTCATTTTCAATAGTCCACCTATAATTACACCATGCTTGTAAATGATTATTTAATTTATAAATAGCAGGACTGCAACAACTTGGAGAAACTAATACTGTATCGAAATCAACATTTATTTTTTCATAAACTTTTACTTGTGTCGGTATAACCGTATCAGTACTAGATGTAGGAATAACAGGACATTCCAAGTTTATTTTAACTTTATAATCAGCTCTCATATTTGAACTTGGAGTTACTATAGCTAACGGATTAGCAATAGTTGAATCTGTAATAAATTTATGAGCCGACGGAGGTCCCTCAAACCACCAAAGGTAACTATTGGCATCTTTTCCTCCCGATGCATTTAGTATTACTGTATCTCCATAACACAATGTTGTTCCTGTTCCTTGATCGGCTCCAATACTACTTTGTACTGTATCAACCGAAAAACTTGAAAAATATCCGTATTTACAACCCACACTACTACTACCCTCTATTATAGATAAATGAAACCTACCCGGATTTGTTATTCTAACAACTTGATCTTTTCCTATATCATGTATATAATATGGACTTCCCGGTGTTCCTACGGCATTTGTGAAATTATTATGTGGTTTCTCTAAATAATACCAATCTGTTGATGCTACTCTGCTAAACCATGCAGGATTTAAAGAGTCAGGAGATGAACTACCATTTATATATAATTTAAAATCACCTATATTTGCACTATCGGTCATTATATTTATAAAAAATCTATCACTTGATGTAGTTAAAGATCTGATGATACTAACATCTTTTGAGCCGGTACAAATATCAATTGTTGGAACTACAGCACCACCAACCTCACTCCCATAACCTGTTATATGTGATACTAATACATCTTGATCTGCTTCAATATGTAAAGCATTAATATTATAACTAATACCGGGAACACCACTATTCATTCCTATACGTTTTTGATTTCCTCTGCCTGTTAATGTAATACTGCCCGATCTCATAGTTCCACCGGTATCCATGCCATCCCAATTAACAACAGTAGTTCCGCTTTTTACAGCTGTAACATAAGCATATTCAGGATCAGTAAGTTGTCCCCGCATAACAATATACTCATACCCTGCTAGTTTATCGGGAATAAGTTGATCTCCTGCTAAATCATAACCTCCATTATTATCAGGACGTAAAGAGTCATCTTTCCATGTTACTGCTATAGGTTTATCAGATTCTATAGTACTCCCCCCAAGATGAGCTCCCGATGTATAATTTCTTGCTATACAAGAAAATGTTTCACCTTTATTTAAAATAATATTTATAGGAACACCGGCAGGCCATGTTCCTGTATTTCCTTCCCGCTTTATTGCTTTAGTCGGAATAATTGTTATACTTGTGGCATCTTGTGTGGCAACAATGTCAAAACCACTCAATGTTGCAGGGTTAGTTGTTATCGAAACATCAGGTTCAAAATTTTGCCCGGGCATTGTAAAATTTTTCCCAAGAGCATTTTTACCTTTTAATGCAAATAAATCTTTATTATTAGTGTTAAACCTGTCAAGATAAACAGTAATTTTATTTATCCTGTGATTAACATTCTCTACTAAACTGCTTGTTATAAGAATACCTCTTTTTTCAACATCTCGAGACGGAGTTAATCTATAAACTCCTTCCATACCCGGTAATCCGCTTTCTATAATATTATTATCATTCGGTGTTCCTCTATTTGGATCGTTTGGA
>CAYRJP010000059.1:4005-7653 GCA_964424425.1 uncultured Bacteroidales bacterium
AGAATTAGAAAATGTTAATAAGAATAATATTATTATGTATAGCTTTTTCATTATAGTTTAGTATTAGGAATCTATTCCTTTCAAAGTTACAAAAACATAAATAAAATATAAACAACTATGACTTAATATAAATCAGTTTTTTTATTAAAACATATCATTTAATGATTAAAAATTACACCCAATTAATAATTTTTTTATTTATTTTAATAAGATTAAAAAATCATACAACACTAATATTCCAGATAACACATTAAGTAACAATTACTTAAAAAAACACCTGAGTATTGTGTGTATTTTAAATTCGTTCTCATCAAATATATGATATAATACAATACAAGTAAATATTTTATTATTATTTTTTTATAATCGTACCTTTTTTGGTGATTAAAATTCACAAAAAGCAACCTTTTTATTTTATTATTTTCATAAATTTGTAAAAGATTGAAAAATATAATAATTTAATGATTTCTTTTTATCATAAAAAAAATTACATATATGCAACCTTAATAATTATTAGTCATCATATAGATTAGAAATATATAATTAAGTTGCATGTTTAAAATTATAAAAAAACAAGACTAACACACAAATACTTATGAAAAAGATAATATTAATTTTACCATTTATTTTATTCTTTATAAATGTAAATTCACAAATTTTTTTTTCCGAAGATTTTGAATCGGGAAATATTGATAATTGGTCTCAAGAACATGTAACTAATAATTGGGACTGGAAAATTGTATCAGGAACAGGTTATTCAGCCCATCCGCCTGATGAAGCACATAGTGGTAATTACAATGCTGCTTTTTACAGAGATGATGCCAGTAATAATGTAACAAAACTAATTACTCCTTCTTTTGATTTGGACTTTTCTATTAAGCCCGAGCTTAGTTTTTATTTATCACAATATTATTATTCTTCGCCATGGGGAAACGGTAATTCAAAATTAACCCTCTACTACCGTTCTGCCGAAATAGGCAACAATTGGATTAAACTTAAAGAATTTAACGAACCTATTGACAAATGGGAAAAACAAGTGGTTCTTATTCCCGACAGTTTACATTACAGCAGTGTTCAACTTGCTTTTGAAGGCAGAAAAGGAGATAATGAACACGGAACTTGTATTGATGATATTCAAGTTATTGAAACAGGAAAAATACCAAAATATATTTATGCCATATCTTCAATACAAGCATCACAAGACGTAATACCTACAAACTCAACCAATAACCCTATTTTACAACTTAAATTTTCAGTTAAAGGTAACGACGGAACATTAATTTTAGATTCTCTTTCAGTTTTTGCATTACTTGAAACATTAGAAGTCATACCTGTTAATGGTGTAAAATTATTTGCCACCGAATCAAAATATTTTAATGATACAACTCCTATAGGAACAGCAACATCATTTTTTAACGGGAAAGCTACTTTCGGTAATATAAATCTTGATTTACCTTTTGGAGTAACATATATTTGGGTAACTTTTGATATACCCGAAGATGAACAAAATTTAATGAAAGGAAAAAAAGTTGATGCTAAAATTGCAGTTAACAATATTAAAATCAACAACAATTATTATCCCGATGCCGAACTTAATCCGCCCGGATACAGAGAAATCAATAAATCACTGTTTTTTGACAATTTTGAAAATGATATATACTGGGATTTAACCGGAGAATTTGAAATTGATGTTCCTAAAGGATTAAACGGTAACAGAGGAAATCCCGACCCCACTTATGCTTTTAGCGGCAGAAAAGTACTGGGAGTTGATTTAACGGGAATGGGAGCTTTTAAAGGCGGATATGAATTACATACACCGGCATTAAGCGATGTAGCAATAATAGATACCGTAATTAATGCAAAATATTATAAAAATATACAAATCGGATTTTATCGTTGGTTAAATGCAAACGGTGATGATACCGTAACAGTAGATATTAGCTTAGATAAAGGAAATACTTGGAGGAATATTTGGCAAAACGATTTCTTTTATTTAGAAAGTAAATACACCTACAAACTATTAGGTTTGGGTAATATTGCCGACAGAAAAGATAGTTTAATGTTTCGATTTAGTGTAGGCCCGACAGGAAACTATTCATATTCAGGTTGGAATATTGATAACTTTGCGATAACAGGATATTTCATCAGTAAAGATATAGGTGTTACAGCTATGCTTGCTCCAAACGGAGGATGCGGACATGTTGCTCCTGAACCGGTTATTGCCGTTATTAAAAATTTCGGATATTCTAAAACCACCAATGCTTTACCTGTCGGATATTCAACCGACAATGGCGAAACATGGGTTATGGATACTTTATTCAAAAGTATCGACAGAGAAAAATATGATACAATCGTATTTTCTCAACTTCTTGATATAACATCACCCGGATATCATAATTTAACAATAAAAACATTCTTACCGAATGATGAAGACAACAGAAATGACCGTATTGATACTGTAATATTCTCTTCACCAACATATACCATACCTTATACTCAAAATTTTAATTACGACAATGATTTTTGGATTAGTTTTGGCGAAAATAAAACTTTAGAATGGGGAGAACTTAAAGATTCTGTTATTACATCAACAGATACTATAATAAGAAATGCATATACAGGTAAAAAATGTTTTGCAACAAACTTAACAGGCAATTATCCCAATAATGACAGTGCTTGGATAATCAGCCCTTGTTTTGATTTTACAAATGTAACCAAACCTATTATAGAGTTTATGCTTTGGGCTGATGCCGAAAAAAATAATGATGGTTTAGCTCTTTACTATTCTCTTGACGAAGGAAACTCGTGGAACTTTATTCCTACCGAAACAGTACATAGTTTTAATTGGGATTGGTATAACAATAGTAATATAACATCGCTTGGGACTGAAGGTTGGGATACTGTAAGCACCGGTTGGTTTAAAACTCGTCAACTGCTACCTGATGCTATAGCAGGACAAAACGGAGTAAAATTTAAATTTCTTTTTACATCAAACAATACCATTACCGATGCAGGGTTTGCCATAGACGATATAAGAATATACGAAGCTCCTGTTGATGCAGGTGTAACAGCAATTGTATCTCCTACCGATGCTTGTTATTTATCAGATAACGAACAAATAACAATATCAATTAAAAATTTCGGAGTAAGACCTATTAAACCATCTGACGAATTAATAGCCGGATTTGATTATAATAATGAAACAATCTCTACCGATACATTTCATGTTTCATCTTCACTTGATATAAACCAATCAACTCAATTTACTTTTTCGAAAACTATTAATGTTCACAACAAAAAAAATTATCCTGTTATAACTTATACTCATATCACAGGAGATACTGCATTTTATATCGAAAATACATATAACGATACACTAATTGACACTATCACCGTTTACGGAGAACCTGATTTTACATTAGGTCCTGATGTCGGAACATTAAATCCTGAAGATGATACTCTTACCGTAGATACCAATTTTATATGGGTTCAATGGAAAAACCACTATGCCGATACAACTCATTTAAATGATAGTTTTCCAGTACCTGCATTCCCTAACGGTGTTTACGATATAGATTTTTCGGTTATAGTTAAAAACGACAGCGGTTGTTATGCCTACGATACCATTAAAGTTATAAAATCGATATC
>CAYRJP010000059.1:7753-11849 GCA_964424425.1 uncultured Bacteroidales bacterium
AAAAGCAATAACAGAAATTGATTCTCTTAATGCATATTCCGATTATTTTGCAACATATAAATGGCAAGATAATTCTACCGATTCAATATTTCATTTAACAACAAATGAATCAATGAAATATTCAGTTGAAGTTACCGATACCAACTCTTGCGGAACAGGCAAGGATTCTTTAATTGTGATTGCTGACAATTGGATTGCCGGCTCTATTGTATCACCACAAAGCTCTTGTTCATTAAGCGAAAATGAAAATATTAAATTGGAATTAATCAATAATAGTGCAAATACTTTCGCATCAGGATATAAAATTCCCGCAAAAATAATTGTAGATGATTCCGTTAAATATGATACAATTACCTTATCAGAAACACTTAATCCTTATAATAGTGTTAATTATACTTTTGCTTCCAGTTTCAACATGAGTGAAATTAAAAGTTATAAAATAACTGTTGAAATATATCCTAAATTCGATCAAAGTAATTTAGATAACAAAGTAGTAGAATCAATTGATATTTGGGGCGTTTACCCCGTTGATTTGGGAGTTGATTCTATTATTACAAAAAGAGCTGATACTATTATTTTAGATGCCGGAAGCAGATATAATACTTATGTTTGGCAAGATAATTCTACTGACAGATATTATTACATTAACTCCAATCAATCGCAAACATATTCGGTTACTGTTACCGACGAACACGGATGTTCAAACTCATCGGATAGTGTAAGAATTATAGCTTACGATATTGGTGTTACAGAAATTAATAATCCTGTAAGCAGCTGTAACCTTACTGAAACAAATAGAATACGATTAACCTTATTTAACTTTGGAGCCGATAATATTAAAGCCGGAACCAATATGTCATTCTTTTACAGGATAAACGACGGTGCTTGGATAGAAAAAAATCATACTATGAGTGTTGATTTAAATTCAGGTAATTCGGCTAACATAATTCTTTACGAAAATATTAATTTAGAAAGCAACCAAACCTATACAATGGAACTGTATTCACGGTGGAATAAAGATTATTTTTATGATAACGATACGGCAAGAACAGTTATTTATCAGTATGAATCACCTGTTGTTGAATTAGGCGACGATATTTATACCACACAAGCCGATACCGTAAAAATTGATGCCGGCGATAACTATACAACATATACATGGCAAGACGGAAATAACAATCAAATATATGAAGTTACCAAAAATTACACAAGCAAATATTTTGTTACAGTAACCAATGCCAACGGATGCTACGATAACGATTCTGTTTCCGTAATTACTTACGATATTGTTGTTGATTCTATTTACGGATTGAATAATTGTGAAGTGTCGGCAAATAATTTACCGACTATCGGCATTAAAATAAACAAACAAGACACATTACATGCCGGAGATAAAATATCGGTAAGTTATAATTTTAACGGTAACATTGCTAACGAAGAATTTACTCTTACCGACACCTTAACATCGGGTAGAATGTTGCCATATACATTTACTACTCCGTTTGCTGTTTCAGATACAGGAACATACTCAATTACATGTTCAATATCAATGGCTAACGAAGCCGACAATACAAATAACAGCTTAACATCTGATTTTAGAATAGGAGTTTATCCTGTTAACTTAGGCGATGAAATTCGAACTCATAACAGTTCGGTAACATTAGATGTAGGAGATAAATTTAGTGATTATTGGTGGAGCACAGGAGAAACAACTCGATCTATTACTGTTACTCAAAGCGGTAAATATAAAGTAACAGTAAGAGATATAAACGGCTGTACAACATCCGATTCTGTTAATGTAATATTTATCGTTTCCGAATATTTAATAACAGAAATTACCGGACTAAAAGATGATTGTTCTCACAATGAAAATGAACCTATTATTTTTACTTTAAAAAACTTAGGCAATGATACAATTTTTGTTGACAGTGTAATAAATATCTCTTATAAAATTAATAATAAACCTACTATTCAAGAAAACTATACATTTACAAATAATCTTGTGCAAAACGGTACTGTAAACATCAAATTTAACAATACCGCAAATTTAAGTTTACCTAATGAATATACTATTACTACAACAGCAACAATAGGCACAACAACAATAGATAAAGATTCAACAATTAATACTTGGGGAGTGCCTGATGTTAATTTAGGTGAAAATATTCATAGCACTAATAATTCCGAAATTCTAGATGCCGGAGAAGGCTTTAATAGTTACCTGTGGAATACAGGAGCAACTACTCAAACCATTACTGTAACCGAATCGGGTCAATATTGGGTTAAAGTAACAAACAATCACAATTGTGAAAATAGTGATACTATTTATGTTCATTTTGTTCCATTTGCATTAAAAATCACTGATTATATAAATCCTCTTATGGGATGTGGAACTTTAGATAATGAGGAAGTTACTATAAAAGTTAAAAATAGTGGAAATAAAGTTATTCCTGCAGGCTCAAAATTATATTTTGAATATCAATTTGCTGATAATAACAAAGTTTTTGAGACAAATGAACTTAATGGCGATATGGGAAGTAATAATGCATTCGTATATACCTTTACTCATCATTTAAGCTATAACAATTCAGGAAATTACAACATCAATTTTATACTTAAAATTGAAGATGATACAGTAGAACAAAAATCGTATCAAGTTCAAATTTATGAAAAACCCGAATTCTTCAACGGAGACGATACTATCAACGTAAATAGTTATCCATATACTTTAAACCCCGAAGTTACAGCCGAATCTTATTTGTGGAGTACCGGAGAAACTACTCAAACCATTACAGTAAACAATAACGGATTTTATTCACTAACAATTACACAAGTAAATACTTGTCAGTTTACCGATTCGGTTTATGTTAAAAATATAACCGGCATTACCGACAATTGGAGTTCTATTTTATCTATTTATCCGAATCCGAGTGAAAAAGAAATTACGGTTGATATTCCTGAACATATTAAAAATGTAACTATTCAGATATCCGACATAAACGGTAAAACTGTTTATTTGAATAATAAAATATCCGAATCATTACAAATTAATATTTCAAAATGGAATAGCGGAGTTTATATTCTAAGAATATTTGACGATTCAAATCTTGGAATTTATCAGATAATTAAAAAATAAAATCAAAAAAGTTATAAAAAGAAGTTATATAAAAAGTTGTCATTTCGAACAATAGTAAAAAATCTGTTAACACATATTTTTTAAACAGATTACTATAAGTTTAGCTTTCGCAATGACAACTTTTTATCTTCTTAAACCAATCTCTTCAGACCTTAAACAAGGATATTAATTAATTTAAAATAAAAATATTTTATTTTATCCCATCTCTTATCTGTATATTATACATTGTAATTCAATCTGATACATAATTATGCTTACAAATTGCAAGTATATATATGACTTTTGTTAATAATATATCTGTTTTTAAATATATTATAATACTTTAACAAAACATTGAATTTGCGTATAATTGCAACTTAAAAAAGTACACAAACAATTTGATAAAATTATGAATAATACTCCTATAAATGCAGATAAAGTTTCTAAAGCATTACAAGAGATAAACATACCTGATTTAAGTAATGCTACAATCCGAGAAATTGTAAAAATAGTAAATAAAATAGAGTCAACTACCGGTAAAAAATTCATTCGTATGGAGATGGGAGTACCGGGACTTAAACCGCCGGAAGTAGGAACTCAAGCAGAAATAGAAGCATTGAAAAAAGGTGTTGCCTCAGATTACCCGATGCTTGACGGAATAAAACCTCTTAAAGAAGAAACCTCAAGATTTATAAAAAACTTTATGAATATCGACTTGAGTCCTGAAGGATGCATCCCTACTGTAGGCTCAATGCAAGGAGGTTATGCTTCGTTTATGTTGGTAAGTAATCTTGACCCTAAAAAAGATACAGCCCTGTTTATCGACCCGGGTTTCTCTGTTCAAAAAACACAGTTCCAAGTAATGGGACACAAATACACAAATTTTGATGTGTATAATTACAGAGGTAATAAATTACGCAACAAACTCGAAGAAGTATTAAGCAAAGGAAATATTAATTCAATAATATATTCAAATCCCAA
>CAYRJP010000060.1:0-1522 GCA_964424425.1 uncultured Bacteroidales bacterium
TTAAAATATGCTTTTTTATCTGTAACTTAGTAATAATCTGTATTTTGAAAATAATTACTTGCTACATTGTCGGTTCGTCAAAATAATCTACATTTGTATTCGTTTTTTATAAAAAATAACTCAAAAACAAAACAATGAGATTATTGTTAATAATATCTGTAATATTGTTGGCGTTTGGTTCTTACTCCCAAGAGTTTACCACCGAACAACAATATAAACAAGCTATGGCTAATGCCAAAATGGCTTTTGAAGCAAAGCAATATTCCGAAGCGGTAATGTTTTATCGCGAAGCATTAAAAATAAAGCCCGAAGCATTGTTGCCTAAATATAAAATTGAAGATATTAGAACTATTTATATTAAAAAGGAGATGGCTTCGGTTAAACCGCAAACGCCTGAAGAACCAAAGAAAAAAAATAAGAAAAAGCAACAACAAGAAGAAAAACTTTTAGCTGAAAAAGTGAAAGTAGAGGCTACTCGAAAAATGAATCGAGATGCCGATAAAATTCAAAAAGAACTTAAAAATATTGATGTTATTGATATTAATGAAGATTTAGAAATAAATTTGGAGAACGAAGATATTGATATTATTAATATAGAATCGGACAAACAAACAGGTGTAAAAAAAATTGACACTAAAAAATCAAATTTATCTGTAAAATCGAATATTCAAACAGATAACAATGTTTCGGTAATGCAAAAAAGAACAGTTTCTGAAAATAAACAAAAACCGGAAAAAAAAGAACAGCCGAAACAGGTTGAAAAAACCCGAAAAAACATCCCCGAAAGGGAGAAAAAAACAATTACACAAACAACAAAAGTTTCTGTAAAAAACAAGGAAGAGTGGATAAAACAAGAAAATGAACGTTTGGTAAAAAAATATCCGAATAAAAAAACTGTTGAAGAAATTGATAAGCCCGGAAAACATATTACTCGTGTTATAATGAATATTGATAATACTGTAACAATTTACCTTAAAGTGCATCATAGCTGGGGAGCTACATATTATTTTATTGACGATATAGGGAGAGAGTTGCGAAGTATAAATCAACAATATTTTAATTTGATGACAAATTTAGACACTTATGAAAATTAAATTTTATACTTATATTGAAGCTGAACCTGAAGAGGTTTTTTTGGCACTTACAAATCCGTTTACAATAGAATTATGGAGTGGCTCTCCTGCAAAAATGGATGCTAACGAAGGAACAGAGTTTGAGTTGTGGGAGGGTGATATTTGCGGGAAAAATATAAAAATTGTTCCAAACAAAGAGTTGGTACAAGAGTGGTATTTTGATAATTTACCGGAGCAGTCAATAGTTACAATAAAATTACATCCGAAAAAAACAGGAACAAGTGTTGAAGTTGAGCATACTAACATTCCCGATGAAGCATATGAAAATATAAACGAAGGTTGGCGAGAATATTATATTGGGGCAATTAAACGATTTTTTGAAGAAGAATTGTAAAAAGCAGAATTAATTTGAAAAAGACTTATTTTAATTGGAGTTCGGGAAAGGATGC
>CAYRJP010000060.1:1622-3770 GCA_964424425.1 uncultured Bacteroidales bacterium
CGTTGGGGAAAAAACATATCGTGAATATCAATCGTCTGATGGAAAAAATAAGAATATAGGTTTTTGGTTTTGCGATTTATTGCCTTAGTTTTTTGTTTTGTAATTTTCTATATTTTTAAATCCACGTAAAAAATCTTCGATACAAACACGTTTTTTGCCTGAGAGTTGCAGTTCGGTAATTAAAATAAAACCGTTGGAACAAGCAATTTTCATATATTTTTTATTATCGGATAAAATTGTTCCGTAATTTAAGTTATGTGAAGTATTTTCTTTTTGCGAGTTGAAAATTTTAAAATCAATATTTTTGTCGTTATTATCGGTTAGTGTTGACCAAGCAGTAGGGTAGGGGCTTAATCCTCTGATAAGATTATAAATTTTTTCTGTCGATTTCGACCAATCTATTTTACAATCTTGTTTAAAAATCTTAGGAGCATATTTAGGTTCTCTGTTAAGCAGCTTGTCTTGTGGTATTTCTTTGTAGTTGCCGTCAATAATTGCTTGAGTAGTTTTAACCAAAAGTTTAGCACCAAGATACATTAATTTATCGTGAACAGTCCCTGCATTGTCGGTTTCGGTAATTTCAATGTCTTCTTGAAAAAGAATATCGCCTGTATCAATTTCGTGTTTTAAAAAGAAAGTTGTAACACCGGTTTTTGTTTCACCGTTTATTACAGCCCAATTAATAGGAGCAGCACCTCTGTAATCGGGCAACAGAGAGCCGTGAAGATTTATTGAACCTAAACGAGGCATATTCCACACACTTTCGGGTAACATTCGGAATGCCACAATAATATTTAGATCGGCATTATATTCGTTAAGTTTATTTTGAAAATCGGTATCTTTAAGATTTGTTGGTTGAAGAACAGGTAAGTTTTGCGATACTGCATATTTTTTTACAGCTGATTCGTTTATTTTTCTTCCGCGACCTGCCGGTTTATCCGGACTTGTAACCACACATACAATGTTAAAATTGTTTTCGATTAAGTTTTTTAAACTTTCCACTGCAAAGTCGGGAGTTCCCATGAATATAATTTTAAAATCTTTTTTGTCCATAATTTGTGTATATAATTAATTATGTAGTAAAGTTTAGTTTGTTTTTATATATAAAAAACCTAACAGAATTTTAAAATTCTGTTAGGTTTAATTAAATTTCAATAAAAATTTATTTTAATTTTCATTTATTTCGTAGCATCTAACCCAATCAATTTCAAAACTTGAAGAGTTGAAATCTTGTCTGGTAGGTTCTTGTAATATACCGGCAGACAGCATTAAATAAAGAGGTTCATCAGGAATACCTTCGTTTGTGGAAAATACTTCGATACCGTTAATTTTCCATGTTAGCTTGTTCTTGTTCCATTCAAGAGTATAAATGAAAAAATCTTTTGTAAGCATGCTGCCGTTAATTTTATCGGTTTTCTTTTTGGCTGATTTATAATCAGAAACATCACCCCAAATTGTTGACATTTGCAGACGATTCTTTTTATCCATGTTAAACTTAAAAATGTCTATTTCGGGAATTATTTTTTCGCCTTTTAACCATAAAGCCTGATAAACAGGATAATTGTCAGCAAGTTTTATTTTAGCTTCAATTCTTCCGTATTGATGGCGGTAGCTGTGAGCTGAGCTTAACATTCCCGAAGTATATTCAAAATGTTGAGTGTAAAATCCGTGAACGGGATGCCAAACTTTTCCTTCGGCTTGTTCTTTTTTAGTTATTATTTTAAGAGTAGAACCATTTAATTCAAAATTTTTATTGTCGGTAAAATATTGTTTATCACCGGCTATAACATATCGGTCGTTTAAAAGCATTTTACCCCAGAAGAAACTGTTCATCCATTTGTTTTCATCAACTTTTCCCGAATCAAAATCATCTTCAAAAATTAAATTCCATTTTTTTAACTCATCAAATTTGTTTGAATCTTTTACGGCAAAATACCATTTAATATTTTCTGATTTTTGCAGTTCACCATAGCGAACTTCTTTTTGATAATCATCGGTTTTTTGCCATTTATTTTTATCAAGCATATACTCTTTAAATTCTTTGAATTTATCGGAATTTACAAATTCATCAAGTTCTTGATATTCATTTAAGAGTTCGGAATCTTCAACTTCTTTAAACAATTTATATTGTTTTGATTTTTTAAATTT
>CAYRJP010000060.1:3870-11605 GCA_964424425.1 uncultured Bacteroidales bacterium
TTCAACGATTTAAATTTAGCGATATTTTGTTTGTATTCATCACTGTTTTTATCGGTTTGCCCTGAAGATATAAGTTCTTGTAGTTCAATATATTCTTGTAGCTCGGCTGAATCATGTAGAGAGTTGAAATTTTGCAACAAATTGGAATTGCTTATTTTGTAATATAATTTAATATCTTTTGATTTAGCTAAATTTTTTAACTCTTTTTGTTTATCTTTTTCAGTTTTTAGTTTTGTGTTAAAATCATCAACTACCTGCTTATGCTTATTACTGTTTAGATATTCATTCAGTTCTAAATATCTTTTTAATTTATCGGAAGAATCTGTTTCGGTAAATTTTTTGTAATCAGCAGAATTAAGTACTTTAAAATAATTGACAATTTTTTTGTCTTTTTTTAGCTTGTTATATCTTATCTCTTTTTTGTATTCGTCGGTTGATTTAAAATTAAGTTCGTTTATCTGTTTTTTTGTTTTTTTAAAATCATCTGAATTAATATATTGTTGTAGTTCTAAATACTCATTCAACTCATCACTTTGAGAATATTCATTTAGTTTATTGTATTCTTCAAGCAGATTTTGATGTTGAGATTCAATTTTTTCGGTTTTGGGAATTAAACCTAAAGTTGCTCTTAATGCGAATCCTAAGTTTGCCATAACAGGTATAATTTTAACTTAATTATTTCTATTTTTTATTTTATAATGCTTTTGGTACGGTAAATTTAAAAGTTGTTCCTGAATTTAATTCACTTTCAACCCAAATTTCACCACTATTTTTAGTAATAAATTCTTTTATCAAAACCAAGCCTAAGCCTGTTCCTTCAATGATTGATGAATTTTCATCACGTTTTCTGTTTATATTAAATAAGTCTTTTTGAACATTTTTATCGATGCCGATACCGGTATCCGATACTTCTATTAGTATCATATCATCTTTTTCAAATGCCGATACAGTAACTTTACCATTAGTGTTTGTATATTTTAACGCATTTGATATAAGGTTTCGTATAACAGTTGTAATCATTTCATTGTCAAAATAACCGAAAATATCATCTTTAATAGAACTTACAAGGGTTATGTCTTTTTGTTTGGCATTTACTTCAAAGTATTCAATAATTGAGTCAACTGTATTTTTTATGTTTGTTTTTTTAAAGCTAACTTTTAAACTGCCCGTTTGCGAGCGTGCCCAAAGTAATAAGTTTTCAAGTAATTTGTAGGAACTTTTTGAATATTGATTTATTTGTTTGACATATTTTGATATTTCATCAATACTTATTTCATCTTTATTTTCAATTATATTTGTTGAAATTTCACAAATAGTATTAAAAGGATTTTTTAGGTCGTTACCTAATATTGTAAATAATTTATTTTTGGTTGAGTTAATAGCTTCAAGTTCTTTCTTTTTATTTTCGATATATTCTTTTTCTTGTTCCAGTTTATATTTTTTCTTTTTTATATCGATGGTACGCATTGTCAATTTTTCTTCAATAATATTGTAGTCTCTCAATCTTTTAATTAATGTTATTAATACGCTTTTCCATATTTCGGGGCGTTTGCTTGTTACTTTATTAAATGTTTCTTGTTGTAATTCAAGTAAATCGGTATCTTTTACGGCTGTAACACTTGCTGAGCGAACAGCAGAATCGATTAGCGTATATTCTCCAAAAAATTGTTTTGAATTTAATGTGGTAAAAATATAATCGTTATCATGAATTTTCACAGAACCATTAAGGATAATGTACATGGCATTTTCTTTTTCTCCTTTTTTAAAAAGAATTTTTCCCTCTTCAAGAAAAACCTCTTTCATTTCATTTGTAAATTCTTCAAGAATATCATTCTCAAATCCGGAAAATATCTCTACTTCTTTTAAAATCTTAATTATATCTTTTTTATCAGTCATTATTTTATAAAATAAAAAAAGTGAATTTATAAAAATACACTAAAATTTTTAAAAATACCTTTTGCATACTAAGATAATTGTAAATATGTTGTTTTCAAAGATAATTTGTAAAAATATGTTATTTGTGATATTTGAGGAGGAAATTTATATGATATAAGCAGAGGCTGTTTAAAAGGTGAAAAGTTGTTATTGTAAAGGCGAAACCTGTTTTATAGTCACGGTGTGAGTTGTTAGTTTAAACATATTTAACAATAAAATATGATTTTTTTTTAAATAACTCACGCCGCGACTATCAGATATTTAACTTTAACAGTTATGGAATTAATGTTATTCAATTATCAATCTTTCTTTAAAAGGTAAAAAAGTCATAAAATCGGCGTGATGCACAATATATGCTTCGGTAGTTCTTTTCACAAGATTTCCTTCTCCCGCGTGAGTTGCAATAATATGGCATACTTCGGCAGGGATGTCACACTCTTCGGCTATTGATACGCCGGAAAAAGGATGACGCAAATATTTCCCGTATGTTCCTTGTATGGTATTGCCGTTTTTGTCTTTTATATATTCAAGCAATTTACCAACATCGCATAGTATTGCTCCTGAAATAAGCACGTCCATATCGGCAGTAAGTTCGCCGTGATACATACTGTTTATTTTTTCTCCTGCATCTTTGGCTATATGCACTACCGAACGTTTATGGTCCATAAATGTTACTTTTAAATCGGGTCCGCATAAAAGAGTAAACGGTATTTTATTTAAATCATCGGCAGACAAAACACTTCTTTCAAGAGCCAATTCCCATACTTTTGCAGTTTTATCTCTCAGTTCGGTATTTTTTATCCACGAAAGTTCTTCACCCCATAGTTTTTTTACGTCTTCAGTCATAATTAAATTAGCTTTAATTTGTTTGAGTTTTTAGAAAGAGGTTGTTAAAAATTATTGTTTTTAACAACCTTCATAATAAAGTATAAAATAGTTATGCAAATTTTATTTAAAGTTTTGCAATAATGGCATCAGCCATTTGAGTTGTTGATGCAGCACCTTTTTTAATAACATCGGGTTTACCCGACATTTTAAGCATATCGTAAGTTTTTACTTTTCCTTCGCGAATAACATTGGCAACAGCATTTCGTATTTTTTTGGCAATGTCTTTTTCATCGATATAGTCAAGCATCATACAAGCCGATTCTATCATTGCTATCGGATTTACAATTGAAGTTTCGTAATCGGCATATTTTGGTGCTGAACCGTGTGTGGGTTCAAAAACAGCAACACCGCTTTCGCCCATTTGAGCACTGCAAGCAAATCCTAAACCGCCTATTAATCCTGCAAAACCGTCAGAAATAATATCACCGAACATATTTCCGGCAACAATTACTCCATAGTTTTCAGGATTTTTTGTTAACCACATCATCTGAGCGTCAATATTTGTATTCCAAAGTTCAATTTCAGGAAAATCGTTTTTTTGCATTTGTAGTGCCATTTTATACATCATGCCTGATGTTTCGCGGATAACATTGGGTTTTTCGCAAAGAGTAACTGATTTGTATCCATATTCGCGAGCATGATTAAATGCAGCACGTAAAATACGTTCGGTGGCTTTTTTTGAAAAGATACGAGTAGAAACCGATATTTCTTCTTGAGGAACATCGCCAAAGTTTTTAACAAATTTAGGATGCGATTTCAGTGCTTCGTAAACAACGCCTTGCGGATTACTCCATTCAACACCTCCGTATAATCCTTCGGTATTTTGACGGTAAACAACTACGTCAACCATAGGTTCTTCAATTTCGCCGTTAGCTCCTCTGCGAATAAAATTCAAAGGGTTGCCTTCGTATGATTTACACGGACGAGCACAAATATCAAGTTTAAAATGTTGACGCAAGCCTACAATAGGGCTTGAATATATCAATCCTTTTTCTTTAAGTTCGGGTGCCAGTTCTTCAAAAGCTTCATCTTTTGGTTTTGATGTTATTGCTCCAAAAAGTGCAATTTTGTATTTTTCGAGTAAATCAATAGTTCGTTGTGGAAGCGGATTACCTTCTTTTTTCCAAAATTCCCAACCTATATCGCCTTCAACATAATCAGCATCAAAGCCGGCAGCATTTAAAACTCTTATTGTTTCGTCTAGCACTATTTTTCCGATACCGTCGCCCGGCATTGTTACAATTGTTCGTTTAGCCATAGTAATAATTGTTTAAATTTAATATTTATAGTTGTATTAGTTTTTGTTTAAAATTAATTAAAAAACTTTCACCGTAAATTTAATAGATAAAATACTATAATAAAAGTGATATATAATATGTTTTTGGTTGGAATCAGACTTTATTATGAAGAAAGGCGAAATTATTGAATTTCTTTGTAAGAAGGAAGCTTTGTTGGTTTGTAAGGGAGAGTGAATGAAAAAGTTGAACCTATATTTTTTAGAGAGCTTACTGTAATTTCTCCACCCATTTTATTTATAAGTTGTTTAGCAATAGGCAATCCTAAACCTGTTCCGCCTATATTATTATTTATATCATCGTTGCTTTGAGCAAACCTGTCAAAAATAATATTCAAATTTTCTTTGCTTATACCTCTTCCCGAATCTTTAACGGTAAAAAACAGATTACTATTATTATCCAAATCACACGAAACTGTTATTTTGCCTGAGTTTGTAAATTTAAAAGCATTATCAATTAAATTTATTAGTATTTGTTTTAATCGTAAACCATCAATATTTATGTAACTGTAGATATTATTGACATTGTTTATAATTTTAAATTTAATATTAGAGTTGTTTTTTATTTTTGAGCTAAAATGTTTTTCTATATCTTTAAAAATAAGATTGATAGAGTATTCTTTTTCAAAGAAATTAAGTTGATTGGTTTCGAGTCGTGAAATATCAATAAGATTATTTATTAAGTTCAAAAGCCGATTGCTGCTTTTGAAAATAATTTCAAGATATCGTGATTTTTCTTTATCATCAACCATATTGTTATATAGTAATTTGGCAAATCCGTTTATTCCGTTCATCGGAGTTCTTATTTCATGACTTATGTTTGCAAGAAATGCAGTTTTAAGTTTTTCGTTTTGTTCAGCTTTCTTTTTTGCTGTCAGTAAATCGTATTCAATTCTTTTTCGTCGTGTAATATCTTGAATAATACCTACCATTTTTAATGGTTTCCCGTTTTTGTCTATTTCTGTAACTATTCCCCAGTCGTTTACCCAGCGATATTCGCCGTTTTTACATTTAATTTTATATTCTATTTCAAAATAATTAATATATCCTTCAATACAATTGGTTAATGTGTCTTCGTAAGATTTATAAAAATTGGGATGGATATTTTTTTGAAACCAATTATCAATTTTATTGATAGAATTATCTTTATATCCGAAGATTTCAATGCTTCGTTTGTCAAATATTTTTGTGTTTTGTATAAAATCAATTTCCCAGGTACCTAATTTACTTGCGGTAAGAGCAAAATCCAATCGCTTTTCGTTGGTTGTAATTGTTTTGTAAAGAGTATTTTGTTTTATGGCATTTCCTATGATAATGCTTGTCATTTTAATAATATGAATGTCGGCAAAATCCCATTTGCCTGCAATTTCATCTCTTGTTACAATAATAAAGCCTGTTGTATGTAAACCTTTGTTAATTCCCGAAATTATTAATGATTTGACATTTTTACTTAACAACACGCTTTTAATATTAGATAAAATATAAGGTAAGGTGTTTATATTGTGATAATAAACAATTTTTTTTTCTTTAATTAAATCAATAATAAACTTCATTTCAGATGGTGTAACATCTTTTTTTGTAAAAATATCTTTTTGAGCTCCGGATTTAGTCCACTCAGATTCTTTAATTAAAAAATTATTATCAATTTTAAAAACACTTATATTTAAAGCATTACATAAATTTCCCAAATCACTTAATGTTAATGATAGCGATTGTTGGAATGAATTTTCATTCATAAATCTTGAAGCTATTTCAGTGATTTTTTTTTCAAATAAAATTTCTTTCTCTTTTAAAATATTGTATTTAATGCTTTGCGTGATATTTTGGATTGTTCCGGCAATATAATTTTTGTTATTATGTTGCAGTGTTTCAGCATTTACTTCAAAATATTCTGTTGAATTTGATATCGTTGTAGAAAAAATTAATAATTCGGGTAAAAAACCTTCTTTTAGATTTTTAAAATAGTCAGTTAATTTGGTTAATTCCGATTTTGAACATATTTTCTTAAAATTGTTGAATATTTCATCTGAAGAGTATGAGTTATGTTGAAAATTAAATATTTTTATTAATCCTTCGGAAAGTAAAAATTTATCGGTATCAGACCACCATTCCCAATACCCTATTTTGGCTAGTTTCTCAATGTTGTTGTGGTTAATCAGATTGCCCATAATAAGAAAAAATCTTATTACAAATATATAACATATTATTATTATTCAAATAATAATGTGACATTTTAAAAGTAACAGCCTTTTTTTGCATAAAACAGCAATATTTTATTTTTAATAAATTATATTAATGATAATGTAAATTGCTGACATAATGATATTTAATGTTTTAGTAGATATAATGATTATGTATAGAAAGCAGAAATTTTAATTTACTGTTGTTTACCGGCTGATAAAAGGATATTCAACTGAAAAATTATTACTATCTTGTTGCTTATAAATATTTGTATTAACATAAAAAAATAAAAGATATGAGTGAGTTGCAAGAATTAAATCCGCGAGAAGTCTGGAAGTATTTCGACGAAATCTGTCAAGTTCCCAGACCATCAAAAAAAGAAGAAAAAATCATCTCTTATTTGACAGATTTCGGTAAAAAGCATAATTTGGAAACAAAAACTGATGCTGCAGGAAATGTTTTAATAAAAAAACCGGCTACCAAAGGAATGGAAAAAGCTAAGCCTGTTGTCTTACAAAGTCATATGGATATGGTTTGCGAGAAAAACAGCGATGTGAAGTTCGATTTTATGAAAGACCCTATTCAGCCGAAAATAGAAGGTGATTGGGTTACAGCAAAGGGAACAACGCTTGGTGCCGATGATGGAATAGGAATGGCAGCACAGCTTGCAATACTTGTATCGGACAATATTCAACATCCCGAACTTGAATGTTTGTTTACTGTTGATGAAGAAACAGGACTTACCGGTGCTTTTGCGTTAGAGCCTGATTTTATTAACGGAAGAATACTGCTTAATTTAGATTCTGAAGACGAAGGGGAGATTTTTATAGGTTGTGCCGGAGGTGTTGATACTGTTGCTACATTTAATTTCAAAACACGTCCTGTGCCATCAAAATCATTAGCTTTTAAAATTGAACTAAAAGGTTTAAAAGGTGGTCATTCGGGTGACGATATTAATAAAGGATATGCCAATTCAAATAAAATACTTAACAGATTTTTGTGGAATGCAACAGATAAATTTAATATTAGATTGAGCAAGTTTGAAGGTGGTAATTTAAGAAACGCCATTCCACGAGAGGCTTATGCTGTTGTTACGGTTAAAGAAAAATATGTTGTCGATTTCGAAAAATATTTTTCTGATTTTTGTAAAATAATATTCAAAGAATATAAGGGTGTAGAAAATAAAATGACTTTTGATTTGAATAAAACCGAACATCCTCGTTATGTAATGAGAATGAAAGATCAAAAGGATTTGTTGAATTCAGTTTATGCTTGTCCCAACGGCGTTATAGCAATGAGTAAAGATTTACCCGGTTTGGTAGAGACTTCTACAAATTTGGCATCGGTAAAGTTTTACGAAGGAAATATTATTGAAGTGGTAACCAGTCAACGCAGTAGTGTAGATTCAGCCAGAGCTGATATTGCCGATATGGTTGA
>CAYRJP010000061.1:0-11541 GCA_964424425.1 uncultured Bacteroidales bacterium
GCCACTGATTTTCAAACAGATGCTTACGTCTGTCGTTAAAACCAAGCCAATATACGTTATCACTTAAATTTACTTTTAATGCCATAATATTTTAGTTAATAATTTATCAAATATGTTGCCGCAAAAATAGGTCTTTTTTGCAAATAAATAACAAGTAAACGGCTATGTTGTTTAAATAAAAATCAGATTTTTATTTACCAATACCAAGTCTAATATATTCTTATTTTTCCTGACATTAATCTATCAACATAATATCTCCATTACTTATTCTATACTTAATTTGGATTAAAAAAGTTAAAAATACCAAGTCCCCTCCTTTATTTATTAACTATTTTTTAAAAAAACTACCCATCAGGGTAGGAGAAAATTCCTCTATTTAATAAATATTTGTAAAAAGAATTATTAAATTAAAAACTTAATACAATGAATAAATTAACTATTCTGTTAGTGTTTGTTATAAATGTATTTATAATAAATCCAATATTATCTCAAGTAGATTTAAAATTAATTTTGCGTACTCCAATGCCTTCTCAATTATATGAATGGAAAGAAGACCCATCAATTATTCAAATAATTGTCAGTAATACAACTGCTACCGAATATCAAAATACATCTTTTGCTTTTAGAATACTAAAAGATGGCGATGTAGTTGCTGAAAGCAAATATTCAAATTCTTCCCCTCGATTTAACATTCCTGCCATGACAGCAGGACTAATTTTTAACGGAACACAAGTTTTAAATGTAAATTCAATATCATTCGATAGAAGCATTACTTCACGAAATATGGTACCAAATTCAATACCCGAAGGGTTTTATGAAATATGTATAAGCATTTATGACCAATATGGTAAAAACATAACTCTCGGTGAAGAATATTGTGGAAACTTTACGGTATTAATCCCTGATCCTCCAGTGCTTATTTCTCCTATTGACAATGACATTATAAGAACTCCTTTTCCAAACTTTACTTGGACTCCTGTTACAAATTATGCAGGTAAAACAATAAAATATAAATTAAAAATATGTCCTGTATATGAAGGGCAATCAGCTCGCACTGCTATAGATGTAAACCCTGTACTGTTAGAAAAAAATGATATTATTACAACCTCATATTTATATGAACCTACCAATTTACCTTTCAACTATTTTAAAAATGTAAATAATTTTGTATGGTTGATTCAGGCTTTTGATGTCAACAATAAACCAATTGCCGGCAACCAAGGAAAAAGCGAACCCGGAACATTTAAAACCGAAGATAAAGACAATTCCACTATTGTTTTAGAAAATGTTTACCCCATAAATAATGACACTATACCATGGATAATGCCACACCTAATAGCCAAATATGCTCCATATAACGATAATATAAAATCAATTAACATTACACTTAATGTAAATAAAAATGGCTCAAAAGAGACTTTTACAAACTCACGACTTATCGAATTTACAAACGGAGCACAACAAAGTCAAGCTCTAAATTCACAAGATTTAGCATCTCTTATCATATGCAATCTCGACAATAACAAAAAATTTCCCGACTGGATGCAAAACCTTGAGCCGGGCATAAAATACAAATGGTCAGTTGATGCAACTTTTATTAAATCCGATGATTCCGAACAAATAGTTTCATCAGCTCAATCTTCATTTGTAATAGGTTTTAAAAAACCAATTGATAATTGCCCAAAGAACGACACATCAATAAAAATTAACAATAAAATTGATTATGCATTTAAAATACCCCTACCCGAAAAACTAAATCTACTGGAAAAAATCGTTTTGGAAAACACTATGTTTCATGGATATAACTCCTATTCAGACGTTCTAAACAAATTCTCCATAGAATTATCAAAAAAAACATCTTTTGACTCTATCATACAAAACAAAACATTTGAAATATCGTCAGCAACAAAATATAAAACCGGTGATGATTGTAATGATTTGTTCAATAATAAAATAACAAAACAACTTAATGCCATAAGCGATACAGGAAAATATTATTACAGAATAAATTACCTAAACAACTCCGGCAAAAAATATTTTTCAAGCAAGGCGATAGCAATTAAATTGATACCCGACTCACTATTAACCTGTTTTGAAATGAGAATTGAAGATCCGCCAAACAACGGCAAATGGACAACAAACAAAAAACCACGACTTTCAGTATCAATAAAACCAAAAATAAACAAAAAAGCTATTATAAGCGGACAAGTAAGAATATGGAAAAAAGACTCGCTGACACAACCCATTATCAAACTGAAAAAAAAGAAACCTCTTATTGATACAACATTTACAGGTAATGCCAACAAAAATATATTTGAATATACTACTGACATAGCAGGTTTTACAAAATATGACCTTAACATTATCAACGGCGAAACAAAAACAAAAACATTTACAGCCGAAGCTGATAAATATTATGTGTGGAATTTTAAACTTAAATTCGATAAAGACTCCATAAGAAACGATAAACAGTTATGTAACTGCGACACATTAATATCAAACGATGGAACATTTAAAGTTGAAGTTTCAGACGACAAAAAAGACACAAACCCTTGCCCAGGAAACTGTATTGTAGATGCACCTACCAACACAACAGCCGGCTCGCAAACATTAAAAAAAGACAGTATAATTACTATTGGTAATTTTAAAATTAAACTTACGGAAGTATCAGGTTCTCCAGAATTTCTTACTGGCAAAGGAAATGTTGACGTACCGTATTTGCGAGGTAATATTAAAGTTGAATTTACTGGATTAAAAGTAAACAGCGACAATGAGGTGTATGAAGGCAAAGCTTTAGCAATAATTGACGAAGATGCCCCTTATGAAAAACCCGATGGCAACGACTTTGAAGGCAAGGCGTTAAATACTGTTTTTGATAAAGCTAAAATCAAAAGTATTCATGAATATTCAAGCAGTGCAGGAAAACTCGTTAGCAGCCTTGCCGCAACAACCCCCGTATCTCTACCTATCGGATTCGATCGCGATTACAACGGATATAAAGTTGTAATAGGAATAATAGCAATGAAATTTACACCTGTTAAAGCAGTATTAAATGCCACCATGTATGTTGAACTACCTGCCCTTGGACCTGATGTAGGCTTAGGACTTGGTGCAAAAAACATCTGTTTTCACAAAGACGGGCTGGCTGTTAAAGACAACGGAATACTATATTTGACAAAAGACCTTGGTTATCAAAACGAAGGAACATGGAGTTTTTTATTTAAATCTCCAACACCTACCGATTCAGGCACATATGCAAAATGGAACTGTAAAGGCTTTCAAGACCTTATAATATCTGCCGATGTCGAGTTCCCCCGATCATGGATGAAACCGGTGCCCGACCCTGATCCGTCAAAACTAACAAAAGCTCATTTCAAAGCTAAAGCTGAAAAAAGCGGTAACGGTTGGCAATGGATGGCTATCTCTAACTTAGACGAATGTGAACTAACCGGAGCCGAAGGATTTAAAATGCAAGTTCAAGAGATGGTATTCGATTTTTCAACAGTAAAAAATCCTGAAGGTATAACATTTCCTAAAAAATACAAAGGTAATAAATCGGCAAGTTGGAAAGGATTTTATATTAAAAAAGCACAAATAATACTCCCCAACAAAATAAAAACCTTTGAAAATGCAAATCCTTCTATATTATGTGAAAATATTATCATTGATAAAACAGGCTTTACCGGAAATATTTTTGCCAAAGATATTTATCATTACCCGACATGTAATCTTGGAGGCTGGCAAGGCAGCTTAGATACTATTAGTATTGATATGATAAACAGTTCACTGCAATCAGGAAAAATGACAGGACGTGTAAGAATTTCTATTTTCGACACATCGCTGGTTTACACAGGACTTATTGCACAAGAATCGAACAACAAAGGACTTAAATACTTATTGTCGGTTAAGCCTAGAGATACTATGGATGTTGGTTGTAAAACCTTAAAAGGAGATTTTTATTTATTTCCTACAACAAGAATAACAATAGGATACTCAGAAGAGTTTATGGCAGAAGCAATAATAAGCGGTAAATTCTCATTAAAGAAAAAAATTGGGAAAATACCTATGGTAGATTTAAAAGGTATTAAAGTTGACGGCTTTAAAATATCTACAAAAGAACCACATGTTGAGAAAGGTGACTGGAATTTTGCCAGTCCTCAGCATGGCATAGCAGGATTCCCATTATCAATTGACAATATTGATGTTGTTTCACGCAGCCGTGACGGCGGAATAGGGCTTGGTTTACAATTTGATTTAAACATAGGACTTAAAAACGGCGACAATGCTGTTAACGGAACAACAAAATTAAGTGTATGGGGCAAACTGCAATCGGAAACAGGACCTCAAAAATTTGTTTACGACGGAGTTGAACTCGACTCAATAGGTGTTGTTGCAGATATGGGCTCAGTAAGAATATCGGGAGGACTTAATTTATATAATTCCGACCAAACATTTGGTTCCGGCTTTAGGGGCATAGTAAAAGCCGATTTTATAAATCAAATATCGGTTATGGCAACAGCCCAGTTTGGCAAAGTAAACAATTACGAATATTGGTATGTTGATGCTAAAGCAATTTTTGACGAAGGAATACCTATTTACCCCGGTTTGGGAATATATGGCTTTGGAGGTGGTGCATGGTACCATATGAAAAAAAGCGGAAATACCAATTTATCAATAAATGCATCAGAACCAGACTCATCAAATACACCCGGAATAACAAACTCAGGATACCGTTATATACCAAATAAAAACATCAATTTAGGACTTAAAGCCATGTTGACTATCGGCACACACCCAAAACCTGATGCTTTTAATGGCGATGTAGGCTTAGAAGCTGCATTCCAAAATGGCTCTATAAACGATATTACTCTTACTGGTAACGGTTACTTTTTGTGCAGTCCTACCAAACGAAAAAATTATATAGTTGCAAATATGGATTTGAATTATAATATACCCACAAAAACTTTCCACGGAACATTTGATGTTGATATAAATGCCTATCCATTAACAGGAAACGGTCAAATGGTAATGCACTTCGACCCCAATTTGTGGTATCTGAAAATAGGTGAGCCTTCACATACAATACACCTTAATTTAGCCGATTGGTTAGGTGCCGACAGCTATTTTATGATGGGACAAAACCTGCCGTCTCCACCTCCGTTACCTGCTGAAATACAAAGATATTTTCCGGGACAACAAGAATCACGCAATCCATCAATAGCAGGAGGCAACGGGTTTGCTTTTGGTGCAAGTGCAGGTTTTGATACCGGGCCTCTGAAATATTCAATTTTTCACGGACAGTTTTCAGCATTAATGGGTTTTGATATGGCATTATTAAACTTCGGCACAGAAGCTCATTGTGCCGATATGGAAGGACCTGTAGGGATTAACGGATGGTATGCCAACGGACAAATATATGCATCAATTGCCGCAAAAATAGGACTACATGTTGATTTATACTTTACCAAAGGAAACTATGAAATATTAAATATGCAAGCAGGAGCAATATTACAAGGTGCCGGTCCTAACCCTACATGGATAAAAGGTGCAGTTGATGGCAATTACAGAATATTAGGCGGCAAGATTAAAGGACATTGCCATTTTGAATTCAGCAAAGGCGATAAATGCAAAATTATTCAAGAAAATCCATTATCAAAAATTGACCTTATTTCTGACATTAGCCCTTCTCCGGGAAGCAAAAACATTGATGTTATGACCGAACCGCAGGTAGCTATGAATTTTGAACTTAACAAACCTTTTGATATTAAAGAAATGCCTACCGACAACAAACCTGCTAAAGTGCGTACTTTCAGAGTAAAACTCAGCGACTTTAACCTTAAAAACAAATCAAACAACAATTTAATTCAAGGCAAAACAAATATTGCTCCCGATAATTTTTCGGCATACTATTCAATTAATGAAATGATGTCACCAAAGACCTATTATAAACTTAGTGCTTCGGCTTATGGCGAAGAGTTTAAAGACGGATATTGGCATACTGCCGTTAAAAACAACGGCACAACAATAAAACAAACAGTTAGCACAACCTTTAAAACAGGGAAAGCTCCGAAAAATATACGTTTAAAAGATGTAGCCTATTCATATCCGATAAACAGACAAAAGTACTTCTTGCAAGATGAATGCAATAAAGGTATTGTTCTATTAAAAACAGGACGTTCAAACCTTTTCAAGGAAGGTGAACTTATTGCAAAATTTACTACATCAGATAATGACACAGAACCAATAGAAGTGCCGTTTACATATGATTCTGAAGCAAAAGCATTACTGTTTAATATACCTAATTTAGTAAACGGAAAAACATATTATGTTAAGTTTATTAAAAAGATAGATGGTGCATTTTATAATTTTTCCGCTTATACAACTAATAATTCTTCAAATGAAAACAACAATAATAAAAATGTTGCAACTACTAAAATAAACAAAAAAATATTATTGAAAACACAAAAAAGCAGTATGTATCTAAATGAAAAGAAACTTGCCGCAACAAAAAAAATAACATGTGAAGAAGTATTATATACAATGAAATTCACAACCAGTAAATACAATACTTTGCAAGCAAAACTCAACAGTTTCCATTATATAACAACAAATTCATATTTTTATTCAAACATTTATGAAGAACATAAAGCTGTATATGAAGGTGACGAGTCGTTTGGATATTTTGACTTTAATCCTGTAACATGGAATGCCTCAGGTAAAGTGCATAAATTTGGACCATTGGTTGAAATAACTGAATATAAAGAAAATACACTATGGTACAAAAACTTTATAAAACCAAAAATATATGATAAGATTCAATGGATGAAATCAAAAAATTGGTATTATCAATCATTTATGACAGAATATGCGTATCATATGTACCACAAAATACCATACGGTTTGATTAATATAAAACTTGATGGTAATTATGCACACCCAAGAACAAACAATATGGCTGTTAACTCAAGTAATTTAAATATTGCAACTACAGCAACTACGACAGCAGCAATTACTGCAACATCAACTACTGCAATTAATGCAGCAGCAACTGCAACAACAACATCGCCATTTAGTTTTATTACAACTATTACAACAACAACTTCTTCTTCTCAAAATTCAAGTTTTACAGTTTCAGCACTAAGCATGACTTTTTCGCCATCTTACTTTATAAATGCTCTTATGGTTCCGCCAACACCAAATATCTTAATAGAATATAATTACGGTAAAATTGTACCTGTTGATTATAAAGGGTTAAGAGCAAGGGCAATAAAAGTTCTGTCACAAGCATTCCAACTAAGACTGTCAAACAGCGATAAAAATAAGTTATACTCAATAATTAATACTCCTTACCAAAAGTTGTATAAAGGCAATTATCCACTTAGTTTCTTTTATAATGGCTGTGTCAAAGTAGATACAAACCCATTAATGATGTCAAAACCTTTTATTTATCAATAATTAATTGTAGAAATAAATACATAACAATGAAAAGTATTTTCCAAATATTATTAACCTTAATATTTAATAAATGGTTACTTGCCTGTATGTTGTTTTGTTTGCTTTATTTATCGGCATATACTCAAACCAATAAAAAAAACATAACTAAATTTAATGGTTCAGTAAGTATTGCCGACAACTTTTATTCGGCAAACGGCATTGAGGCACGACAACCCGGAAATATGCTTATAGGTATAGTTAGAGCAAATCTGACTCTTTTTAAACAAATTCAACTGCCTTTTGAGTTATATTATACTACACAACAAACAACTTTTCAACAGCCTTTTAATCAATTTGGTGTTAGTCCGAAGATAAACAGTTGGTTAACTCTACACGGCGGATATTTTTCGACAAGATTTTCCGACCTGTCATTTGGCGATTTGCGCATGTTGGGGGGAGGTGTAGAACTATCACCCGGCAACTTCAGATTTAAAGCTATTTACGGACGAACACGTAAAGCTATAGAACCAAATAAAGTAAGCTATTCACCTGAGGTATATGAACAAAATGCATATGGTATGTCAATAGGTTATGGCGATGAATCAAAAAACTTTTTCAATATAAATATGTTTCATGCCATTGACGATTCCAACTCTATTAAAACAGATACAATGATGGTAGCTCCCAATGAAAATCTAGTTACTACCCTTGGATTTGGAATGCAACTAGGAAATGCAGCATCAGTTAAAGGAGAAGTTGGTGTATCAGCTTATACTCATGATACTAAAGCAGAACAAGTAGATAATGTTAAAATACCGGAATATGTTTTCACTCCGAATATTTCAAGTGCAGCAGATGCCGCCGCAAAATTAAGTTTTAATATTAAACCGTCACGGTATTGGTCGATAAGACTTTTATCAAGATGGATAGGTCCCGGATATAAAACTCTTGGTTATGCTCTTATGCCAAAAGATTTAATGGAATTCTCCTTAGCTCCTACTGTAAGACTTTTGAGTAATAAATTAAGCATTAGAGTAAAAGCCGGTGTAAGATACAATAATCTGCACGAACAGAGAATTTCATCAACAAACCGATTTACAGGGCTTTTTTCTGCAAATTACCAAATAAACAAATTATTTGGAATAAGTATGAATTTCAATAAAAACCAAATTGAATCATCACATAAAAACGATACTTTAAGAATATCAAATATTTTTAACTCTGTTTCTGTTTCACCACGTTGGTCATTTAATGGTTTAGGAGGTTCAAATAATGTAATATTATCATACTCATATCAAGATGTAGCAGATAAAAACATATACACATCGGAAATATCAAACAACAATACTAATTCAGTTTACGCATTACACTCTCTTGCATTTCCCACATCATGGTCATTGTCAACATCAGTATTATACAATAATACAAAACTTGCAAATTTATCATCACAAATATTCAGAATAAGCGAAGGTATAAGTCGCCAATTTTTTAACAAATTACTAAATATATCAGCAAATATGGGTATCAATTTTATTAAAACTACAAACAAAAGCAACCAATTTGTATTTGGTCTAAATGCATCATACAGCCTTAAAAAATACGGAAATATCAGATTTAATATATCCAATAATAATTATAAAGGTCCGGGCGATGTAATTAAAGATTACAATGAATTATACGGCAGCATACTTTACAATATATATTTTTAACATTTTAAAACTTTAAATATGAACCTTATAATAAAAAATTTACTAAAAAGAAGCTGTTTATTGTTACTAATATTAATTATTATTAAAACAAATATAACAGCACAATCCGATGAATCTGTTAAAGAAAATATAACAAAACCAAGAACAGCCAATATTAACATTATTGCCAGAGCTGATACAGATTCTATTGTTCTACGTTGGGCACCATCAACACCCGGCGGCTGGGTTATTGCCAATAATCTGGGGTATATTGTTGAAAAAGCAGTTATACCACAAAAAAAATCAAAAGAAGATATTATTTTCAAAAAACTTAACAAAAAGCCATTAAAACCTTTAACCATAAACGAATGGAAAGCAAATGGCTCACCCGATAATATGTTTGCAGCCATTGCCGTACAAGCACTCTACGGAGAATTATTTAATCCTGCCCCATTAAACCAAAATAACCTTAACGCATTAAAAAATGCAGCCGCCGAGCTTACAAATCGATACTCATTTTCGCTTTTTTGTGCCGACAACGATGCATTTACAGCCGAAGCATTGGGACTTAGAATAGTTGATAATGATATTAAAGAAAATATGATTTATGCCTATCGTATTTATGTGGCAGAACAAACCAATGAATATACTTTTGACACAGCTTATATAGTGGTTGACGCAAAACCGTTTAAAACAGCTATTGCTCCACCTAATTTACATTACGAAAGCAATGACAAAAGCATAAAACTTTTTTGGGACGAAATTGAACAAATAGGTTCGGGATACTATATATATCGCTCCGATGATAACGGCAAGACTTATAAAAAACTAAATAAAATGCCTCTTATTACTGTTACTCCCCGACAAGCTGTAAAAGATGCACAACCATACTATATTGATACTACAACCCAAAATTATAAAATATACAAATATAAAGTAAGAGGAATTACATCATTTGGTGAATTAACCGAAGCTAATGAAATTACAGCTTATTCAAAAGATTGCACTCCGCCTCCTGCCCCATATATTAATAATCCTGAACAGGTATCTCAAAACAAAATGAAGATAACATGGAAAATGAAAAATCCGCCTGCCGATTTACTGGGTTTTATTGTATCACGCAGCAAAAACTCAATTGACGGATACAGAGTTATTACTCAAAAAACTTTACCAAAAAATACAACCGAATTTATTGATGATATGGGCACAGAATACGAAGCATATTATGTTGTAGCATCAGTTGATACTGCCGGTAATGTATCATTTTCGCTACCTGTATTAGCATCACGTACCGATACTGCTCCTCCTGAGATACCTAAAGGACTTACCGGTGTAATTGATACAAATGGCATAGTAACACTTACGTGGAATAAAAACACAAAATCAAATATTTTAGGATATAGAGTATTACAAGCAAACGACCCCACACATGTTTTTATTCAAAAAACAGGACAAGTAATTCACGATACTGTTTTTATCGACTCTATAAGCATTCAAACTCTAACAAGATATGTATATTACAAGATAGTTGCCGTAAACACAAAATATAAAAACTCCAAACCATCATCTGCATTAGCCATTAAGCGTCCTGATATTATTGCCCCGTCCGAAATAGTTTTTGCAAATGTATTTGTAACCGACTCCAGCGTTCAACTTAAATGGTATAAAAGCTCTAGTAATGATGTTGCCATACAAATACTTTTTAGAAAAAAACAAGAAACTAACAATTGGATTGCTATTGATTCATTACCTCCCGAAACTTCATTTTATACCGATAAAAATGTAAAAACAAATATCAACTATGCTTATAGTATTATGGTAATTGACAGTGCAGGTTTGGCATCTGAAAAATCATTTTCGGCACTAGCTCGCCCATACGATACAGGAAAACGCAAGCCAGTTGAAAACCTCTCTGCAGAATATAAGCAATCAAAAAAGAATGTGACACTACATTGGAATTATACCTTACCTGAAAAAGAAAAAGTATGGTTTGTTATTTATAAGGATATAGGCGATGGGTCATTTAAAGAGTATAAATCTATTAACGGATCAACATTTGCTTTTGTCGATAATAATATAACTGAAGGTAATATAAAATATGGAGTTGTAGTAATGACATCATATGGCGGCGAATCAAATATGACAACAACAACAGTAACCATTGAAAAAATAAAATAAACATTTATTAATCAAAATGAAAAAAGGACTCTTTTTGGGAGTCCTTTTTTCATTACCGGTAAGTTTTATGAATACTGCTTACTTATTTCTGCATTATACCATTATTCATAAAACGCCTCAACACCGGGATAGTGCATTTTTTGTTTTGCAACCTCAGGAGTAACTACTCTGTACGTTACAGTTGCTTCTGAACATAATTCGCCGCTATTGTTAAAAAGTTGTGTGTGCATTTTTATAAATT
>CAYRJP010000062.1:0-11419 GCA_964424425.1 uncultured Bacteroidales bacterium
TTTTTTTGCAACCGGTTGTTGATGCCATATAATAAATCGGCACAATAAAGTTTAATCCCTTTTGTAATCAATGTGTCAAGTTCGGCATATTGTTTAAAATCAAAAAGTGTAGTTTTATTTATTGATGTTTTTTTAAAAATTATATCGTTTAAAAAATATTTATCAGGGTTTAATCCGTTTTCCGATGCCGATTTTATCAGTAAAACTGCTTGAGTATAAGCAGTAGAATCGAACCATAACGGGATGTTTTTATTTTGTAAATAAAGATTTTTCAGTTTTGAACTTTGAGCATCGGTAAAAAAACCGGAAAGTTCTGTTGAAATCATTTTTTTGTTAAACGCCGGCATGGTATCGGGCTTAGCAACAGTTACAGCATCCTGAGCTTTATCTGCAACAGTTTGAATATGAGTTTCT
Source organism: uncultured Bacteroidales bacterium (assembly GCA_964424425.1). Classification (GTDB taxonomy): domain Bacteria; phylum Bacteroidota; class Bacteroidia; order Bacteroidales; family SZUA-534; genus GH45. Next base: position 415 of record CAYRJP010000062.1, read on the forward strand.
TTTGTTACACATCCGGTAACAAAAAACAGAAAGAATAAAAAATGTATTTTAATTTTTAAAATAGCCATCTGTTCAAAACCAGTAATTATTTGATATAATGTAGATTATACTTTTTCCCTTTTGTGTTGAAAAATAATTATTACCACATAGTTTACTTTTGCTTATATTTAGGAAGTTGGTATAAGTTTAAAAATATAAAAATAATATTTATCTTATCATTTTATTAGTGATTAGCAAATTTTTATTAAAATGAACAAGCGAAAAATAATAAACGACCCTGTTTACGGATTTATGAATTTTCCTTCGAATTTTGTGTTCGATATAATAGAACATAAATGGTTTCAGCGTTTGCGAAGAATAAAGCAGCTCGGGATGACAGAATTTGTATATCCCGGAGCACGTCATACACGTTTTCATCATACTTTGGGAGCCACTTATTTGATGCATCTGGCTCTTGATGTTTTATCGTCGAAAGGTGTTGAGATAACTGCCGAAGAAAAAGAAGCCGCATATATTGCTATTCTTTTGCACGATATTGGACATTGTCCGTTTTCGCATTCGCTCGAAAACCGGATAGTAAATGTTAATCACGAAAAGTTATCACTGTTTTTTATGCAGGAACTCAACAAAGTGTTCGACGGAAAACTTAATCTGGCAATAGAAATATTTAAAAACAATTATCATAAAAAATTCCTTCATCAGCTTGTTTCAAGTCAGCTCGATGTTGACAGACTTGATTATTTACGTCGCGACAGTTTTTTTACGGGAGTTTCCGAAGGTATTGTCAGCTCCGACAGAATAATTAAGATGCTTGATGTGGTTGACGATAATCTTGTGGTTGAAAAAAAAGGAATTTATTCGATAGAAAAATTTATTATTGCCCGCAGGCTGATGTATTGGCAAGTTTATTTGCATAAAACCGTTCATGCCGTTGAACAGATGTTGTTAAGTATTTTAAATCGTGCCAAATACCTTACCCGTCAAGGCGAAGACTTGTTTGCAACACCTGCATTCAAATTCTTTTTACAAAACAATATTTATGAAAATGATTTTGATAATATTGACATCCTTGAAAAATTTGCGGCACTTGACGATAACGACATTGTATCATCAATAAAAGTATGGGCAACGCATAAAGACAAGGTGTTGTCGATGCTTTGTAATAATTTTATCAATCGTAATATTTTTAAAAATGAAATTCAAGATACACCTTTCGATAGTAATTTGATAACTGTTATTAAAGAAAAAACGGCGACAAAATATAGTATTTCGGTTGACGATGCATCATATTTTGTAATGTCGGATACTATTGAAAACAGTGCATATAAACAAGATTCGGATAAAATACTCATAAAAGAAAAAAGCGGCAAAGTAACGGAAATTGTAAACGTGGCAGATATGTTGAATATAAAGGCTTTATCGGGCACTGTAAGTAAATATTATCTCTGCTATCCGAAAGAGTTGTAAATAGACAAACACTTAATTAATGCAAAAACCATTTCGCCAAAAACACATCGTAAACTTTATATATATTATTTTCTGAATAAATAAGTTCTTTTTCCATTAAAGCCTTAATGGCTGAACTTACAGTGCTGGTAGTACCTAAATTATACTTATTTATAAATTCTTTTGCCGAAGGTTGTCGCACACCGCCTTCTAAGGCAATTGATTTTAACAAATTATACTGTGCCGATGTTAATATATTTTGTAAATTCGAATATATGAAATCATGCTCGTTTATAATATATTGCTTAGTATTGTCAATATCCTTTTTTGTAATGGTTTTTCCACTTAAGAACCATAATTTATTACAAAAACTCTGAACATAAAAAGTATAATTATCAAGCCATTGGAGTATATCGTCAATTTGTTCGCGACAAATTGTTTTTTTTGTTTCTTTAAACTTTTGTTGAATAAAATCGGCGTAAATATCAGCAGGTATTCTTTCTAATTTTAAAAAACCGGCAGACTGGTAAAACGGTCGCGAATACGAAGCAAACATTGATGTTAAAATATTTTGTTGACTGCCGCTGAAAATAAAACTTACATTATTCAAATGTTGAATATGAGAACGTAAAAAAGCCTCAAATCCTTCATTTTTGTATTTTGTAATTTGCTGAAATTCATCAATGGCAATAAAAATGCGTTTATCTTGTTTCTCAAGATAATTTAATATTGCAACAATAGACTCTTTCGATTGCTCTTGTTTTTGCGAATTAAATGAAATCACAGGAGTTCCCGTAAATTCATCAAATGTTATTGTGGGTCGAAAAGCTGAAAAGAATTTTAATACATTATTAAATATTCTTTTTGATTTTGAATTAAATGTTCCCAAAACAGCATTGGCAAATCTGTCGGTAAATTCTTCTACCGACGATGTATTCATTATATCAAAATAAAAAGTATAAACATTTTTATCTGTTTTTAAATTATAAAACAGATGCTTTATCAAGCCTGTTTTTCCCAAACGCCTTAACGACAGCAATACCGTATTTATACCATTATACAGACTTTGTTTTAATTGTTCGGTCTCTTTTTCTCTGTCACAAAAAAATGAAGGGTGTTTATATGTTGATATTATAAAAGGATTTTCCATAATTCTTTTAATTTAAAATTCATTTTATATTATAACACTTTTTTCGTTACGAACTTTTCGTTACGAACTTTTCGTAACAAATCTAAGAATATATTTTTAATTATACAAAATCAGGTTCTCTCTTTTATTTTTATAGAATATCTCAAAACAGGTTTTTTTTGAAATAATCGTTAAAAATAATTTTAGATTTTATAGATTTGTCAAAATTTAATTGGAATAATATGGAATTTACTGCAAATCAGATAGCTGAATTTTTGAAAGGAAGAGTTGAAGGAGACGGAGATGTTACCGTAAGCGATATTTCAAAAATAGAAGACGGCACTAAGGGAACGTTGGCATTTTTGGCAAATCCGAAATATACATCATATATATATACTACAAAATCGTCGGTTGTTTTAGTAAACGAAGATTTTAAACCCGAAAAAGATATTTCGGCAACACTAATTTATGTAAAAGATGCTTATCAGGCTTTTGCATCGTTGCTCGAACTTGTAGCAGAAGCAATGTTTGAAGACAAAACGGGAATAGAAATGCCAAGTTTTATCAATGAATCGGCTAAATATGGCGATGATTTCTATTTGGGAGCATTTTCGTATATTGGTAAAGATGTTAAAATAGGTAAAAATGTAAAAATTTATCCGCAAGTTTATATAGGAGATAATGTTGTTATAGGAGATGATGTCACTATTTTTGCAGGAGCTAAAGTTTATCACAGTTGTATTTTGGGTAAAAATGTTACAATTCATTCGGGAGCGGTAATCGGTGCCGACGGTTTTGGATTTGCACCTACCGATATGGCAAATTACCGGAAAATTCCTCAGATAGGAAATGTTATTCTCGAAGATTATGTTGAAATAGGTTCAAACACAACCGTTGACAGAGCTACAATGGGAAGCACTATTATTCGAAAAGGTGTAAAACTTGATAACTTGATACAGATAGGTCATAATGTAGAGGTTGGCGAAAGCACTGTAATGGCAGCACAAACAGGAGTAGCCGGGTCAAGCAAAATAGGAAAACACTGTATGTTTGGCGGACAAGTGGGAATATCAGGGCATCTTACCATTGCCGATGAGGTTAAACTTACAGCACAAACAGGAGTTTCGGGAAATATTAAAAAACAAGGCGACATACAAATGGGGTCACCTTCGTTTGATTTTATGAACTATAAAAAATCATTTATCTATTTTAAAAAATTGCCTGATACTGAAAACAGAATACGTAAACTTGAAAAAGAACTTGATGAGCTTAAACAGTTACTGAAAAATGATTAAAAATATTTTATTTGTCGGAATAGGAGGCTTTGTTGGTAGTGTAGGACGGTATCTTTTAGGTAAGTTAAATATTACTTTCGATGTGTTTTCACTACCTGTGGGAACTCTTTTGGCAAATATTTTGGGCAGTTATATCATCGGTTTTTTAACGGGCTTAGCTGACAAAACTTTAATAATGACACCCGAACTGCGATTACTTTTAATGGTTGGCTTTTGCGGAGGATTTACAACTTTCTCATCGTTTACAAACGAAAATCTTGCGTTTATTCACAGTGGACAATACGGTTTGGTATTTGTCTATACAGCTTTGAGTTTGCTGTTGGGATTTACCGCTGTTTTTTTGGGATTTACATCAGCAAATTTGTTGTAAGCAGAAGATATAGGAGACCTTTTATAAATTTTAATACTATGAATATTTATTAGAAAATACTGTTTCAAAAATTAACATATCTTTTTTTTCTTTTTTTCGTATAAAATTTATTGAAAATAAAAAATTAAAAAGATTAACGATGGAAATTTTTGAAATACCAAGAAAACTAAAAGTAACATGGGATCCCAAAGTTAAAGCAATAATTATTACTTGGTTGTCTTATATTATTTCGGATGAAGAGTTTAAAACTGCTGTTTTAACAAAAGGTTTGAATTATGCAAAAACAAATAATGCAAATGCTTGGATAGTAGACGCAAGTAAAGCAAGAGGGCTTTTTAAACAATCGCAAATTGATATAATTGATAATGAAATTTTTCCTGCTTTTGCAAAAAACGGAATTAAATACTTTATAACGATTAAACCGGAAACCAGTATTTTTACGGAACAAACGGTTAAGAAATTTTCAGCACTAACAGGACCTCACGGATTAAAATTAATAGAAACTGCAAATATTAATCAAGCAATTATGTGGTTGAGAAACCAACAATAAATACTATTATCTAACTAAAACTGCCCTTTTTATTTTATAAATGAACAATATAAATATTAATTTGTTCATTTAAAGTGTAATGCAAAAAACTGTCAATTAACTTTAAAATGCATTTATGAGATTTTTTTTTATAATTATATCTCTTAATTTTTTATTAAGCATATCTGCTTATGCCCAATATCAAACAAAAATTGACAGTTTGAAAAAAGAATTGGAAACAGCCCGAAAAAGCAAATCAAAAAAACAAACAGCACTATATTTGGAAAAAATAGGTGAACTTTATGAAACAAATAATAATTATAACAAAGCATTATCATATTATCAACAAGCATTAAACATCAATCAACAAAATAAAAATAGAAAAAAAGCAGCAGATAATTTAAGTGAAATAGGAAACATCTTTTTTTATAAAAGTAATTTTGAAAATGCTTTGAAATATTATCAAGATGCTTTGAAAATAAACGAACAAATTGATAATAAAACAGGAATTGCCAATAATTTGGGGAATATCGGAAATGTTTTTTATTACCAAAATGATTTTAAAAATGCACTTGATAACTATCAAAAAACCATAGATATTCAAAAAATAATAAAAGATACTCTTGGAATATCAAGAAGCTATATAAATATTGCTAATATTTATTCGTATCAAGAAAATTATAAAAAAGCCCTGATTTATTACAAAAACGCACTAAATATTCAAAAAAAAATTAATGATAAAAGCGGTTTAGCTTTAAGTTATACAAACATTGGTGTGATTTACGAAAATGAAAATAACTTTCAAAAAGCAATGGTGTATTATCAAAAAGCGTTGTTTATAAATAAAGAAATAAATGATAACTTAGGTATTGCATATAATTTTATTGAAATTTCAGGAGTAAATTATAAATTGGAGAAATATAAAGAATGTATGATTTTTGCACAAAAAAGCATAATTATATCTAAACAATTAGGCAATTTAAATATACAAAAAGATGCTTACAACTATCTGTCAGATGCTTACTTGAAATTAAAAAAATATAAAAAATCAATTAAATATAAAGATTCGGCAATAATATTAAAAGACAGTATTTTTAGTATTGATAAAACGAAAGCTATTACCGAAACACAAATAAAATATGAAACCGAAAAAAAAGAGAAACAAATTTTAAAACAGCAGAATGAATTGAAAATAAAACAATTGCAACTATCAAAAGAAAAAGTTGAAACCGAAAAAAAAGAGATACAACGTAATTTATTAATAATCGGATTAATTCTTTCTATACTATTTATAGTAATAATATTTAACTCAAAAAAACAGAAACAAAAGATTAATAAATTATTAAAAAAACAAAAAAAGGAATTAGAAGACACAAATGAAGAATTAACCCAAATTAACGAAGAACTCATTGTTTCACTAGACGTAATTAAAGAACAACATCAAATAATTAAAGAAAGTGAAAAAAAATTCAGAATAACCGTAGATTCTGCAAACGATGCTATTATATTAATCAATAATAATGAAAAAATAACTTTTTGGAACAAATCAGCCGAAAAAATATTCGGATATACAAAAAAAGAAATTATTAATAAAAACATTCACGATCTGATTACACCTGTAAAATACAGAGAAACTGCACACAAAGCATTTGCTGTTTTTAAACAAACAGGAAAAGGTAACGCATTAAACAAAACAATAGAATTGGAAGGAATTAAAAAAAATAATGAAATATTTCCGATAGAATTGTCATTGTCTGCTATAAAAATAAAAAACAAACTGAATGCCATAGGTATAATAAGAGATATTTCAAAAAGAAAAAGAAACGAATTAAAATTAAAAGAGATTTATAAACAAAAAGAAATATTAATAAACAATATTCCTGCTGCTGTTTTTTATAAAGATTTAAATTTGAAATATATCGAAGTAAATAAAAAATATGCTGAGATATTACAAAAACAACCCGAAGAAATAATAGGTAAAAACGATGATGAAATAATAACCGATAAAAAAATAATAGAAGAATACGAAGGTTTGGATAAAAAAGTAATAGCATCCAAAAAACCCATTTTAGATTATGTAAAACAACATAAGCAAAATAATGAAACATATTGGATATCAACATCAAAAATACCATATCTTGATATTAATAATAAAATAGCGGGAATAATAGGAGTTGTTAGAAACATTACAAAGCAAATAGAAAATGAAAAAGCCATAGAAGAAAGTAAAAGTAAAATAGAAGAGATTTACAACAGCATAACAGAAAACATAACCTATGCAAAAGTAATTCAACAATCGTTACTTCCCGATAAAAGTACTCTTGATAAATATTTACCCGAATACTTTCTTTTTTTTAAACCCAAAGGTATTATCGGAGGCGATTTTTATTATGTCAATAAAATTGAAAATAATTTGGTAATTGCTGTTGCCGATTGTACTGGGCATGGTGTTTCGGGAGCACTTCTTTCAATTCTCGGCATTACATTTTTACACGATATTGTTAATGAAATTCTTAACCCGAAAGATATTTTAACATTATTAAGAACAAAAATAAAAAATATTTTTAATGCTTTTGGTTCAAACGATAAAGACGGAATGGACATAGCTCTTTGTGTAATAAATACCAACACAAATACTTTAAAATATTCGGGAGCTTTTAACCCTTTGTGGTTAATTCGCAACAAACAACTATATGAATATAAAGCAACTAAAAATCCTATCGGATTTTATCATTATGAAAAAGATTTTGAAGAAATAGAAATAAAATTACAAAAAAACGATAACCTTTACATGTTTTCCGATGGTTTTGCCGACCAATTCGGCGGGAAAAACGAAGAAAAACTTAAAACCAAAAACTTTAAAAAACTGCTTCTTGATAATGCCGATAAATCCATGCAAGAACAAAAAAAACTATTAATAGATAAATTTAATAAATGGAAAGGTAGTTTGGAACAAATAGATGATATTGTTGTACTGGGGGTTAAAATTTAAAATAGTTTTCAAACAAGGTTTGTTTTCACGCCTAATTTAACTAATTTTGCATCCTGAATTTTTATACATTCCCTTACGGGATATTTTTTTGTTTATCAAACAATTATGAGTAAATCACGTTATGATGCCAGAGGTGTTTCAGCTTCAAAAGAAGATGTGCACAATGCAATAAAAAACCTTGACAAAGGAATTTTTCCTAATGCTTTTTGTAAAGTAATACCCGATTACCTTGGCGGAGATGCCGAGTATTGCAATGTTATGCACGCCGACGGAGCAGGAACAAAATCGTCACTTGCATACATGTATTGGAAAGAGACAGGCGATTTATCGGTATGGAAAGGTATTGCACAAGATGCAATTATTATGAATATCGACGATTTGTTGTGCATCGGCATTACCGATAATATTTTGGTAAGCTCAACAATAGGCAGAAACAAACAACTTATTCCGGGTGAAGTTATTGCTGCGGTTATCAACGGCACCGAAGAAGTTTTATCGCAACTTCGTGAGTTGGGAGTAAACACAGTATTTACAGGTGGTGAAACTGCCGATGTGGGCGACTTGGTTCGCACAATTATTGTTGATTCAACAGTTACCGCAAGAGCAAAACGCTCGCAAATTATTGATAATACAAAAATTCAACCCGGCGATGTAATTGTAGGTTTATCGTCTTACGGACAAGCAACTTACGAAAAAGAGTATAACGGAGGAATGGGCAGCAACGGACTTACTTCGGCTCGTCACGATGTGTTTAACAACTATTTGGCAAAAAAATATCCCGAAAGTTACGACAACAGTATCCCGCAAGAATTGGCTTATTCGGGAAGTTACACACTTACACAAGAAATTGAGAACCTTGGTATTGATGCCGGAAAACTTGTATTGTCGCCTACACGCACTTATGCTCCCGTAGTGGCAAAAGTTTTAAAAGAAAATTTTAATGCCGTTCACGGTATGATTCACTGCTCGGGAGGAGCACAAACAAAAGTGTTGAATTTTGTAAACAATGTTCACGTTATTAAAGACAATATGTTTGATATTCCGCCGCTGTTTAAGATAATTCATCAGGAATCGGGTACCGATTGGAAAGAGATGTATAAAGTGTTTAATATGGGACACCGCTTTGAATTTTATGTGCCGGAAAAAGAAGCCGGTTTTATTATTGATATTGCAAAAAGTTTTAATATTGATGCTAAAATAGTAGGACGTATTGATGCATCGTCACAAAAAAAACTTACCGTAAAAAGCGAATACGGAGTATTTGAATATTAAAAAAAAGAATCCATAGGAGGATAAAGATATGGCAAATAATATGATATTAGATCGTTTGGAAGGGGTTAAACTCAGATTTGATGAGGTTGCACAGCAAATTACTGACCCCGAAGTAATAAACGACGTAAAACGATATGTAAAGCTCAATAAAGAATACAAAAATCTTGAACCTATAATTGATGCATACAAAGAGTATAAAAATATACTCAGCAATATTGAAGATGCACGTGAAATTTTAAGTCAAGAAACTGATGATGAGATGCGTGAGATGGCAAAAATGGAGATTGAAGAGCTTGAAAGCAGAATAGAACCTCTCGAAGAGAGAATTAAATTCCTTCTTTTACCTGCCGACCCCGAAGATGCTAAAAATGCAATTCTTGAAATCAGAGCAGGAACAGGTGGCGACGAAGCAAGTATTTTTGCAGGTGATTTATTCAGAATGTATTCTAAATATTGTGAACGCAAAGGGTGGAAAATGGAAGTTACACATTCTGCCGAAGGAACATCGGGAGGATATAAAGAAATTGTTGCAAATATTTCGGGAAACGGCGTTTACGGAACAATGAAATACGAATCGGGAGTGCATCGCGTGCAGCGAGTGCCGCAAACCGAAACACAAGGGCGTGTGCATACTTCTGCCGCTACTGTGGCGGTATTACCCGAAGCCGAAGATTTTGACGTGGAACTTAAACCCGAAGATATTAAACGCGATGAATATTGTTCATCGGGTCCCGGAGGACAATCGGTAAATACTACATATTCAGCTATTCGTCTTACTCACCTTCCTACGGGTATTGTGGTTACTTGTCAAGACCAAAAATCGAAATTGAAAAACCTTGACAAGGCTATGAAAGAACTTAAAACACGTCTCTATAACCTTGAATATCAGAAATATATTGACGAAATAGCATCAAAACGAAAAACTATGGTATCAACAGGCGACCGCTCAGCAAAAATTAGAACTTACAACTGGCCGCAAGGGCGTGTTACCGATCACAGAATAAATCTTACTCTTTATAACCTTTCGGCAATTATTGACGGTGACATTCAGGAGATAATAGACAAATTGCAACTTGCCGAAAATACCGAAAGACTTAAAGAAGCAGGAATGTAATTTTATTAAATCAGTAAAATAGCAATTAGCTATTTAATGGAGTCTGAGCTTGTCGAAGACGGTATTTCTCTAAAAAAAGATTTAAATAGAATTCATTATATGAATTATAACTTTAACTATCAATTTATTTTTGATAATTAAGTAATTAAAAAAGAAAAATAACAAAAGATATAAACTTATATGAACAGTAATCAACTTTTTGAACAGATATTAAAAAAACGCAGCTTTTTGTGTGTGGGACTTGATACGGATATTGATAAAATACCCGAACATCTGAAAAGTAAAGATGACCCTGTTTTTGAATTTAATAAAGCAATAGTTGATGCTACTCATAAATATTCAATAGCTTATAAGCCTAATCTTGCTTTTTACGAAACTCTTGGAGCAAAGGGTTTAGTCAGTCTTGAAAAAACAGCCGAATATATAAAATCCAATTATCCCGAAATATTTATTATTGCCGATGCCAAACGTGGTGATATAGGCAATACTTCAAAAATGTATGCAAAAGCATTTTTTGAAAATTCGGTTTTCGATGCTGTTACCGTTGCTCCGTATATGGGCGAAGATTCGGTTACTCCGTTTTTGAGTTATAAAGATAAATGGGTGATATTGTTGGCTTTAACATCAAATAAAGGAGCCGATGATTTTCAATTTTCGGGTAATCCACCACTTTTTCATCAGGTGATAAAAAAATCGCAATATTGGGCATCACCCGACGAACTTATGTTTGTAACAGGTGCCACTCGTGCCGATATGATTGATGAGATACGTAAACTTGCACCCGAACATTTTTTACTTGTTCCCGGTGTAGGAGCACAAGGCGGAAGTCTTGCCGAAGTAGCAAAATACGGAATAAAT
>CAYRJP010000063.1:0-1925 GCA_964424425.1 uncultured Bacteroidales bacterium
TTAAAACTCAGAATAAGCATCAATTATCGGCTTATCTTTATATCCGTTTGGACCTAACAATATATTTAATCCTATCATAAAGTTGATATTATCAAAATTGGTAGGTGCAAAAGGTACCTCAACAGTCTTTCCATCATCATCCTTTGTTTCAATTTTAACTTTTTTATAATACGAATACGGTATATAATCAATTGCCGTATAAAATTGCACAGGACCTGCTCTTAATCCTAACCCTAACCCAAATGTATTAGCCCCATTAATAGACAAAGTATAATTAAGAGTGGTAGTTAAAATATGATAAAGATTCAAATTTGCCGAAATATTAAACTCCTGCTGAAAATCATTTTTAGCAAACGTAGTTCTTGATACAAAGCCGGCACTAAAATAATAATTTACCTTATATAAAGCACCTAAATATAATTTAGGTCCTAATCCTGTGCTAAACCCCTTACTACTATGTGATAAATTTACTGAATGCTTTAACGAATCAAGTATTATTTCCGAAAACTTATCAAGGCTGTCAACATTATTAATATCAACATCTATTCCTTTAAAAGAATAAGTTCCATTTGCTTCAAAAGTATTTAAATCACCATTCCAATTAATAAATCCCAAATCGTTAATCGAAGCCGAAAATTTCCAAACCTTATTATATTCATATACAGCTCCCAAATCAACTGCAAATCCGGGATTTGAAAAATTAAACACTCCCTTATCAATTATTGTTTTTAAATCGGTAGGAATAGAATCTAACGACGGAATACCGTTTTCGTCGTATGAAATATATGCCGGACTCGACATATATACTTTCCCGTCTAAATTCACATCCCATTTTTCAAGTCCGGTTGATAATTCAAACTTATCAAAGTCAGTTTTCATAGCTACAATTCCTTGTAAAAACTTTGCATGAATACCAATTCTTAATTTATCCATAAAGTTATACGAATAACCAAACGCCCATTCCCGGTACCATTGAGCTTTTGAATATAATGAACTAAAATCGAATACAGAACCATCAGGGAATGTTTTATCCATAATTTTAAAAATATCTTTAGGAATAGCCAGTGATTCACTAATTTTTTCTGTTACAAAAAATGTAAAATATCCTCGTTTACCGCTAAACCCAAAAGCGATTGGAGCTACTGTTTGATATGAACTGATATTTGCGGCATCTCCTATCTTTTTGTAAAGTTTACTATAATCAAATTTGGCATTTGTTAAAGTAACATATTCATCACCATGTTTTTGTATTAAATCTTTTCCGTAAAAATCAGTATTTACTTTAAAATAAATATTACTTACCGGAATACCTATAAAACCGTTTGCTCTTGGAGCCATTGCAGGATTAAGCAAAGACGATTGAGGAACATTCTCAAGATAATACAACGACAAAGGATCCTGAGCTTTCGCTATTACTGATGTTAGAATAAATGCTATTGCCAATATTTTTATATAAAAATTCTTCATGTGTTTATATTTTAAAATAAAAAATATTTTTATTTAGTAGTAATAGGGGTATCACTGCTTATAATATCAAACTGCATACTTATATTAATATAGTAATGTGAATAAAGTTTTACAAACTCAGGAACATCGGGTGATTGCTGTAATCCTCCTGACTTTATATTAGATTTTAATAATATTTTTGTAGCATTTTTATTGTATAATTTTTCAACTTTATCGTGATTAAGAGTAACTATAACCTTAGTTTCGGCTTGTCCTTGAGCAACACCGTCCGTATTTACCGGTGAAGAATTCCATATTTGTTGATTATCAATAAATACCGAATCTATAACTTTAAAATTACTATCTACAAAATAACCTTGAGTATAAATATTAAACGGTACTCCATTGTTAAAAGTAAAATATAAATGCATTTTATCAAGGTAATCTATCATTGTGCTGTCGTTAACTTTATCTCTTAC
>CAYRJP010000063.1:2025-11329 GCA_964424425.1 uncultured Bacteroidales bacterium
CCTCCAATAGTATTACTAAAAGTAAGAGTATCACCATCTTCCAATACTATTTCAGGAAATTTTACTGTCCAATCGCCGCTAAATCCATTGGGAGATTCCACTAAAATAGACATTAACCCTTCTTTAATTGTTACTTTATCAAACCGCTGTCCCTCAATAACACCTGCTTCAATAGTATCATGAAATACCAATGATGCTTTAACAGGAGTGATATCATAATTATTAATACGTTTCATATCATTAAAAACAATTACACTATCATAAGTTGCTTCGTATGATGTATCTATTTTAGCATTTATCAAACCATCATCGTCAACATAAATATAGTTGTTTGAATCCATTCTGTCGAGCAAATCGTAAATGCTAAAATGAGCATTAAATACCGGAGCGGCAATATTCATAGGTCTGTTATATTCAGACGGATCAGATAAAACAATTTCATCTTCCATACAGTTGGTAAACATAACCGTAAATATTGCAACAGCAATAAATATATTTGATTTAAACGTTTTCATAAGTAAAATTTTAAATGTTACAAATTATTCCACTATTTTCATTTCTACCCTTCGGTTTTTCGCTCTTCCTTCGGGTGTGTCGTTAGGTGCGATAGGACGTTCATATCCGTATCCTTGATATTCTATTCTGTCTTGTTCTACTCCACGAGAAACAAGATAATTTTTAACAGTAAGTGCACGCTCTTTCGAGAGTCTTTTGTTTACCGATGCCGAACCAACATTATCGGTATGTCCTGATATTTCAATTCTTATTTTAGAATTTTTAAGTAACAAATCGGCAAGTTTATTAAGTTCAGTAAACGACTCGGGGCGTAATGTAGCTTTTCCTGTATTAAACAATATATTGTTAATAACCATACTAACACCAACCTGCATCTTCTTCAAGGCGAAGTTTTTTGCAGTAAATGTTTGTCCTTCAGGGAATGTATATACCTCGTTATAAAAGAAATAATCATTTGCTTCTATTTCTATCATAAATGGTCCTTGTTCCGATAAAACTGCGGTATATTTCCCCGTTACACTATCAGAAACTATAATTTTAAAAGGTTCTGTTTCGGCAGGATGATAAAAACTCATTGCTGCATAAACAGGTTTGTTTTCTTCTTCTTCAATAATACGTCCCGACAAAGTATAATCAATCTTACTGCGTTTAAGGCTAATATCTTTTGAAATAATATTATCGTCAACATTTAGTGTACTCAAAGGTTCGTCTATAGAAAAATAATCTTCAGCCTCAACTTGTATAATCATATCGTATTTATCGTCGAAAGTAATAACATATTTACCTGTTGAGTCTGCCGAAACAGTTCTTCCAATTATTGAATCGGTATTTGCAGCCGATTTAAATGTCAAAGCAGCTTTTATCGGAGTACCTTTGTCAATATCGGTTATTCTTCCTACAAGAGTAAAAGGATGCTTTAACATTTCGGTAGAAAAATCTTGAACAACTGTAGCAAATCGGGTATCGGGGCAATTAACTTTTTCATTTACCGATTTATATCCTTCACAATCAACTTGTATAAAATAATCTCCTACATCTTCAAATGTAATAAGATAAATACCGGCAATGGTATCAACTGTAGCCGATTTAATAAGTTGCTGCGTTTTAGAGTCGTAAACATTAACTGATGCAGGCAAAACTTTTCCTGTTTCAATATCGGTAACAGCTCCTATAAGTTTAAACGGAATACGAGGGTCTTTTTGAACCTTATAAATATCTAGTCCTCCGTAGCTGTCTCCACGTATTGTTGACAATAAAGCAACCATGCTGTTATTTGTTGGTCGGTAAAATATTTCATCGGCAGCTGTATTAATAGGATAGCCCATATTTATCGGTTCATTCCATGTTCCATCGGTATTTTTTGTGCTTTTATATACATCAAAGCCTCCCATTCCTTTACGTCCTTTTGATGAGAAATACAATGTATTACCGTCGGGAGTAATGTAAACTCCTTCTTCATCAAAAGGTGTATTTATTACTTCACCAAGATTTACAGGTTTATTATAAGAAAAATTCTTTTTATATGTTGCCATCCATATATCTTTCCCTCCAAATCCTCCTCGCCTGTCGGTAATAAAATATGCTGTTCCTGCACTATCAAAAGATATTGATGTTTCTCTGTAAGCAATATGATCTACTCCTCGTAAACGCCTGACTTTTCTCCATTTACCGTTAGTAAATTCTGCCGTATATATTTCTCCGTTTCTAAATAATCCTTTGCAAAAATATATTGTTTTACTGTTTCTGTCAAAATCAACTACACCTGTATTAACGTACCAATCAAGCCTTGGGATTCCTTCTGCCCATTCGGCAGGCTTATCTATCCCATTATTACTTGCTTCCATTATCCGTTCTTTAAATTTAAACCTTGATACTCTTTTTTTAGGTTCTTTAGCCGGACGTTTTGATGTAAAATAAAGTGTAGAGTCATCATTTGAAATAACGGCACTGTAATCGTCATAATAAGAGTTAACAATAGGACCCAAGTTTATAATAAATACAGGTAATGAATCTTCCAATATCTCCTCACTAACATCACATTCTGCCTTTAATTGATTGATAAGTTTTTTTGCATCGTGCTGTTTCCATGGTTTCAAAGAATTTAAATATTCTTCGTATGCTTCTTTTGCTTTATCAAACTTTAAGTTATACTGATAGGCTCTACCTAATGCCAAATAGTAAAAACTCGAAACATCAGGAGAACTTTCCAAGAAATATTTTAATGATGCTTTTTTATTTGATGTCCAAATATAACAAATACCTATTTTATAGTTTAACACCTGTGATTCAGGATTATATTTATAAACTTTAAGATAATGTTTTAATGCTTCATCGTAAGTTCCTCTCCCTTTTCTGTAATATTTCTCAGCAATCTTTAAATCTTTTTTTGCAGATTCCATCCCGATAGGATTAATAAACAATGCTTTTTTATCTATCCTTGGATTACCTTGTGAAAATGATAATAAAGAGATTAAGATTCCTGAAAGTGTTAATAAAATGTAGATTTTCCTCATACTAAATAAAATATGGTTAATGTTTTTATTTATATATTACAATTTTACTGAAAAAAATAGGATTAAAAAAAAAATATTGACAATTGGTATAAATAATGCCATTAAAAAAAGAGCTTTTCAAATGAAAAGCTCTTTTTTTAATATTTTTAGTATGTATATTTTTTACATCATTCCCGGCATTCCGCCTCCCATTGGAGGTGCTGCCGGCATAGGATTCTCTTCTTTTTCTTCAACCATCACACATTCTGTAGTTAAAAACATACTTGCTATTGAAGCTGCATTTTCTAAAGCTACTCTAACAACTTTTGTAGGGTCGATAACACCTACTTTTATAAGATTTTGATATTCGTCAATTCTGGCATTATAACCAAAATCATCAGATCCTTCTTTAACTTTTTGAACAACAACAGAACCTTCTTTTCCACTGTTTTCAACAATTTGACGTAATGGTTCTTCAATGGCTCGTTTAATAATATCAATACCATAATTTTGGTCAATATTTTCACCTTCAAGTTTTTCAAGAGCCTGAATTGAGCGAATATATGCTACTCCTCCACCGGGAACAATACCTTCCTCTACAGCGGCACGTGTTGCACTTAAAGCATCGTCAACACGATCTTTTTTCTCTTTCATTTCAACCTCTGAAGCCGCTCCCACATAAATTACAGCTACTCCTCCTGCTAATTTAGCAAGACGCTCTTGAAGTTTTTCTTTATCGTAATCAGATGTTGATGCTTCAATTTGAGCTTTAATCTGCTTAACTCTTGCTTGAATAGCATCTTTATCGCCACTACCGTTAACAATTGTTGTATTCTCTTTGTCGATAGTGATTTTTTCACAAGAACCCAACATATCAAGAGTAGCATTTTCAAGTTTCATGCCTTTCTCTTCGGTAATTACTACTCCACCTGTAAGAGTGGCTATATCCTCAAGCATCTCTTTTCTTCTGTCGCCAAATCCGGGAGCTTTTACTGCTGCTACTTTCAAAGCACCGCGAATTCTGTTTACCACTAATGTAGCAAGAGCTTCTCCATCAATATCTTCAGCAATTATCATTAATGGTTTACCCGATTGAACAGCAGGTTCAAGAACAGGCATTAAATCTTTCATTGCAGATATTTTTTTATCATACAATAAAATATAAGGATTTTCCAGTTCTGTCTCCATTTTTTCGGTATCGGTAACAAAATAAGGAGAGATATATCCTCTATCAAACTGCATACCTTCAACAGTTTTTAATTCATCATGAGTTCCTTTTGCTTCTTCAACGGTAATTACACCATCGGTTCCTGCTGCAGCCATTGCATCGGCAATTAGTTTTCCGATAGCTATATCGTTGTTGGCTGAAATTGAAGCTACTTGCTCAATTTTTTTATTGTCTTGTCCTATTGTATGCGATTGTTTTTTCAACTCTTCGACAACAGTAGCCACTGCCTTGTCGATACCACGCTTAATATCAGTAGGGTTTGAACCTGCTGTTACATATTTCAATCCTACATTTATAATTGATTGTGACAATACTGTTGCGGTAGTTGTTCCATCACCTGCATCATCAGCAGTTTTCGATGCAACGTCTTTTGCCATTTGAGCTCCAAGGTTTGCATACGGGTCTGACAATTCTATCTCTTTTGCTACAGTAACACCGTCTTTTGTAATTTGTGGTGCTCCAAATTTTTTATCTATTACTACATTTCTGCCTTTTGGTCCTAAAGTAACTTTTACGGCATTTGCCAACTCGTCAACTCCTTTTTTTATAAGTTCGCGAGCTTCTACATTAAATTTAATCTCTTTTGCCATTTTTTTAATTTTTTATTTTAATTACAAACTCATTAAATTTTTAATAACCTGTAATTTTAAAATTTTAATCTTGATTGATAATTTTAACTTTTGTCGTATTTTGTCAAGCCTCCAGTAACATATTTTGTGCCAAAATTTATTTATCGTTTTTAATATCAAATTATTTATCGTTTTACAATATCTCAACAGATGTTTATTTTATCTTAAGTATTGTAAAATAAGTGTTAACAGCAATAATTAACCGAATAACAATCGACAAACAAAAATAAAAAAAATGCCAACCTGTATGACAAGTTGGCATTTCATATAAAAAAATATTTTTTTTATTCTCCTTCGTTATCTTTTTGTTCAGGAGCTGTCATTGGAAAGTTACTTGGAACAGAAGTAGGATCTACTGCTTTATCAATTTGTTCTTGCATAATTGTACCTTCTTCTACTCCTGTTTCGCGAGAAATAAATGCTGCGGCAATAACGCTTAAAAACAATAATGTTCCTGCTAAAGTCCATGTTGCTTTTTCTAAAAAGTCGGTTGTTTTTCTCACACCCATAACTTGATTCGATGACGAAAAGTTAGCTGCTAAACCTCCTCCTTTTGAATTTTGAACTAATACTATCAAAATTAAAAGAAGACAAACGATAAATATCAATACTGAAATTACTATAAACATTTGATTATGCTTTATTATTATTAATTAATTGTTTTATCTTTTTTATTTGACCTGCAAAGTAACTGTTTTTTTTCGGATATTTCAAACTTAATTTTTCATAAGCTAAAATTGCCTTATCATATTTACCTTGTTTCATATAAATTTTTGCCAATGTATCGGTAATCATCTCAGGCATATCATTTGTGTCTTCCTGCTTATGCTCTTTAAATTCGGCATTTTCATCTTTGGGAATAATTTTTGGTTGCTCAACGATAAAATTTTCAATTAATTTTTTTCTTCGTTGTTTTTCGTCTGAAACTTGTTCACCATCTTTTAAGCTCTGAGCTTGTTTTTTACCAAAACGTTTTTTAAAATCGTCTAAATCTATTTTATCGTCAACAGTGAAATGTGTAATTGCTTGTGCCGAAGCGGCATTTATAAGTTTTTCCAATTCGTCGTCGTTTTTATCAATAATTTGAAAATCAGTGGTATCAGCAAGAGCATTAAAATCTATTGTATCTTCTGTATCAATTGGTTTATTGTTGTAAACAGGCAATAAAACTCTTTTATCGAGTAAAAAGAACAGTTTTTTTCGATCGGGTATCCAAACTGCCGATTTTTTCAATTCCTTTTCAAAAGTAATATTTCCTTGATTATCAAGGTTTTTAAGCAAAATCAGATGTGCCGATTGAAAATAAGGATACTCCGACATAATTTCCTTAATATCTTCGAGTGAACGGCTATCAAGCAGTTCGGGAAATCGGATATACTTATAAAACAACTCTCTGTTCATATCTGTTCTTACTATTTTACCAATTTACAACTGCTTTATTGAAAATATCGGTAACCAACTGTTTTACAATATCTTCAACAAGTGCATTTTCAACATCCTGAAAGTTTTTATCAGTAGTATAATCGGAATAACGTGAAAATGTAGTTTCATAGTTCAACTTAGGATCAACAGCATTTGTAAATTTAACCTTAACTCTTATTGTCAATCTGTTTTGAGCAGCTTGGTCGTTACCTGCTTGAATATTCATTGGTTTAATGCTATATCCAATAATTGTTCCTTCAAATTGTAAATCTCCATGCGACTGAACTATTTGTAAATTTGTTTGCGACATAAATTTGTCTTTAAGCTCTTCTGTTAACTTATTACTCAACAGCGGATTAACTAAAGGAGCCATATTTGGAAATGTTTTTACCGATACTGTTTTAACATCAGGTGCAATACTTGCTCCGGTAAAAGAGTAATTTATTTTACACCCTGTAAAAAGTGTTATCAGTAAAATTATTATTGTTGTTTTGATATTCATGTTTAAAACTGTTTTTTACAAATCAAGATTATACTCTTTTATTTTTCGATAAAGTGTTCTTTCAGATATTCCTAAATCTTCAGCTGCATATTTACGTTTGCCGTTATGTTTTTTCAATGCCTTTTCTATAAACTCCTTTTCTTTATCGATTAACGACAGTGATTCTTCAACAAATTCTTCGGTATCCTGAATATTTGTAACAGTTTCTTTTTCATGATTAGGTATTATTATCGGATTTTGAGGAACTGTTGTTGCAGGTTGCGGAATTGTAAGCTCGGTATCGTTATATAAACTTTCAATAATACGAGCATTATTTTCGTTGATATTAGCTCCGTGTGTTCCTGTATTTAAAAGATCGAGAACCAATTGTTTAAGGTCATTCACATCATTTTTCATATCAAACAACACCTTATAAAGAATTTCCCGTTCTGAGTTAAAGGTATGTTCATCAACTTTTTTATAAATAGCAGGTAATTTTGAACCTTCGTAAACAGGAAGATATTTTTTTAAAGTATCTGCATCAACTGTTCTGTTTTCTTCAAGTATTGATATTTGTTCGGTAATATTTTTCAACTGACGAATATTTCCGGGCCAACGATAATTTTCCAAAACTTCAACAGCATCTTTTGTAAGAGTTAAAACAGGCATTCTGTATTTTTCAGCAGCATCTTTGGCAAATTTTCTGAATAACAGATGAATATCTTCTTTACGCTCTCGCAACGATGGAATTACAATGGGCACGGTATTTAAACGGTAATATAAATCTTCGCGGAATTTGCCGTCTCCAACAGCTTTTGCCACATTAATATTTGTTGCAGCAACTACTCTCACATTAGTTTTCATAACTTTTGACGAACCTACTTTCATAAACTCACCTGTTTCGAGCACTCTAAGCAATCTTACTTGCGTAGAAAGAGGTAATTCAGCAACTTCATCAAGAAATATTGTTCCGTTATTTGCTGTTTCAAAATATCCTTTACGGGAATCGTGTGCTCCGGTAAAAGCTCCTTTTTCGTGTCCAAAAAGCTCAGAATCAATTGTTCCTTCAGGAATTGCTCCACAGTTTACAGCAATATATTGCCCATGTTTGCGAGAACTGAATTGATGTATTATTTTCGGGAAAGTCTCTTTTCCTGTTCCACTTTCACCGGTAATAAGCACGGTAAGGTCAGTAGGTGCCACTTGCATTGCAATATCAATGGCTCTGTTTAATCCGTATGAATTACCGATAATCCCAAAACGTTGTTTTATTTGTTGAATATCCATTGTGAATATGTTGTTTTGTCAGTTTTACAATTAAAAAAACAAAATGTTGTTAAAATTGTGACAAAATTACATAATTTTAAAGAAAGGTGAAAGTGAAAATATTGGTATTACTAATAAATATTATAAAAATCTTTTTTCTAAATACTTATTCCAAAAAACAAATAATTTTCCGTGATAACATCAAAACAATATTCCTTCTCCCCTGTTAATGGTGTATAAACAATAATTTTTTATGGAAGATAACAACAGAGAATATTCAAATAAAGATATCACAGTTTATTGGAAAGCTAAAGAGTGTGTTCATGCAGGTATATGTTTCAGAGAATTACGCAAGGTATTTAATCCTACGCGTCGTCCGTGGGTTGATTTATCACAAGGCGAAACCGATGAAATAATTGATATTGTAAACCGTTGCCCTACCGATGCTCTTACTTTTAAATATAATAAAGACATTGAAAATAAAAATCAAGATAACAATGCAGGTATGTTTATTATTGACGATAATAAAAATACCAATGACCCCGAAGATGTGTATGTAAGTGTAATGCAAAACGGACCTATACTTGCTCAAGGTAATTTTACCTTAATAAAAGAAGACGGAAGCAAACAAGAGATTAAGCAACTTGCATCGCTCTGTCGTTGCGGAATGAGCCGCAATCAACCCTTTTGCGACGGCACTCACAATAAACGCGGATTTTTTCCCGATGATGACTTTTAAAAATTAAAATTATGGAAAATAAAATAACAGTAATACCAAACGGACCTTTAGTTGTAGAAGGTAACTTTAAAATAAAAAATACCGACGGAACATATCTTAAGCAAGAGAGAAAAGTTTATTTGTGTCGTTGCGGAAAATCTGCAAACAAACCGTTTTGCGACGGGTCGCATAAAAAATAGATAATGTAACATATTTATTTTTTTACTTTATACTTTTATATTTGTAAACTTTCAATTTTACAAACTTTTTACTTTCAACTCTATGAAATCATATCAAATTACTGTTTCGGGGCGGGTTCAACGAGTAGGATTTCGCTTTCATACACATAAAACAGCAAACTTAATGAGTATAAAAGGTTTTGTAATGAATAAACCCAACGGTGACGTTTATATTGAAGCAGAGGGCGAAGACCAAAATCTTAATGAATTTATATTATGGTGTCGCAAAGGACCTGATTGGTCAACAGTTACCGATATAAAAATAATTGAACAACCCGTTTGCAACTATAAAACTTTTGATATAAAGTAATAG
>CAYRJP010000064.1:0-5113 GCA_964424425.1 uncultured Bacteroidales bacterium
TAAAATGCTGCAATTCTGCCTATTGTTTTATTATTGTCATCAACAAGAATCCAACGTATTGCATCGCCGTGATTAAAACAACTGTTATGTTTCGGGTCAAAAATACTTTCTATTTCTGCATCTAAGATACAAGTCCAATTTTCATCATTTTTATACAACTGTTTCGGAAAATCAAGAAACTGCTGTTTTGTTTTTTTATCATTTACTTCTATAAGTGTCATGATGCTGTTTTTTTTGTAAAAATAAATTAAAGTTTTGTCTTTTTTGCTGATTTTAGTCAATAAAAATTATCCTGCAAAATCTTTCAAAGTAAAAGCATCTTTTACCGCAAAACCTTTTTGTGTTTTTTCAACCGTGCAACATTCGTTTTTTATATCATGTTCAAAAAATAGTGTCATAGCATTTTCAACCGCCGAATTAAGCAATTGCTCTTTTTCATCCAATACATCAAGCTGAAACAGGTCGAAAGCCGAAATAAACGACAAAGGCACATTTGCCATTGTGGGAATTAAATCGGCACAATACACTAATTTTTTTCCATGATAATTAATAACAGGAATTAATTGTCCTTTGGTGTGTCCGTTGGCTATCAATACATAAAAATCGAGAAACAACTCACCTTCGCCGTGTATAAAATGCAACTTGCCTGTATCTTGCATGGGCAAAATATTCTCAGGCGGAAAAGCCGGTGCTTCGCGTTTATTTGGTTTAACCGCCCAATCCCATTGAGATTTGCTCACCCATAGATTTGCATTTGGAAAAGCTGATACAATATTTCCGTCATCATCTTTTTTTAGTGTTCCGCCGCAATGGTCAAAATGTAAATGTGTATGAACCACATCGGTAATATCCTCCGGCTCCACTCCCACTTGCTTCAACGATTTTATCAACTCTCCATCGCCGTTAAGGTAATGATATTTAAAAAACTTCTCGTCTTGTTTATTTCCCTGTCCGCTGTCAATTAATATTTTTCTATCGTCGGTTACTACCAACAGGCTACGCATCACAATATTACACAGATTATTCTTGTCGCTTTCGTATTTTTTCGACCACATTGTTTTGGGAATAACTCCGAAAAGAGCACCACCGTCAATCATCATGTTTCCGCAATCTATTGAATAAAGTTTCATACAATTAATACATTAAAAAATAAAATACAAACAATATATTATCTATTTTACAATCGGTAAAGTTATAATATTGTATTAATAATTTTATTTTTTTATTAAAAAATATAACTGTTCTGCTTTGCGTTTTAGCTTATACTTTTGCACAATTTTTGCGTATAAAGTTTTCAGTCGTAAAATTTTTATTTACAATGAACAAACTCTTAATATTAACAGCTATCTTACTTTTTAGAGTAAGTCCGTTGTTGTCGCAAAACAACGACAGCAACAATGTTAATATTTTGAGGTCGGTTGTAATTGGCGGTGATACCATTCCCAATATTAACATTAAAGAGATTCCCGTATTCCCGAAAAGGGAATTTAAAAACCGCAGAGAATATCGCCGCTATACGCGATTGGTGCGTAATGTAAAAAAAGCCTATCCGTTTGCTCTTATTGCCCGCCACGAATTGCAAATTATGAACGACAGCTTACAGCATATTACCGGCGACAAGGAACGAAGAAAATATATAAAATCATACGAAAAAGAGATGTTTCGCCGCTATGAAAGTGGTTTGCGTAAATTGACTTTTTCGCAAGGGAAAATTTTAATAAAACTTGTTTACAGAGAGATAGGTAACACATCTTACAACTTGGTAAAAGAGTATCGCGGTAGTTTTTCGGCTGCCTTTTGGCAAGGTGTAGCACGAATATTCGGTTCTAATCTTAAAAGCACCTACGACCCTTACGGCGATGATTATGAAATTGAACAGATTGTATTGATGATAGAAGCAGGTCTTATTTAATGCTTGTCTATTATTTACTATTATCGACATAAGTTTCCCATTTGTCGATTACTGCTTGTAAATCGTCGGGAATAGGCGAATCAAATTTTACAAATTTGCCTGTTTCGGGATGATTAAAACCAAGCTCTTTGGCATGTAACGCTTGTCGCGGAAGCAAATTAAAACAATTTTGAATAAACTGCTTATATTTTGTAAATGTTGTTCCTTTAAGTATTTGGTCGCCACCATATTCGGCATCGTTAAACAGCGGATGACCAATGTATTTCATATGTACCCTAATCTGATGTGTTCTGCCTGTTTCAAGCCTGCATTCAACAAGAGTTACATAGCCGAACCGACGCAAAACTTTATAGTGAGTAACCGCATGTTTGCCATATTCTCCTTCGGGAAAAACATCCATAACCTTACGATTTTTAAGGCTTCTGCCAATATTTCCGGTAACAGTTCCTTCATCTTCGTCAAAATTTCCCCATACTAAAGCAACATATCTGCGGTGTGTGGTATGTTCAAAAAATTGTAAAGCAATTTTTGTTTTTGCCTCCTCATTTTTGGCTATAACCAAAAGTCCCGATGTGTTTTTATCGATACGGTGCACAAGTCCGGGGCGAGCATCGCCACCGTTAAAAATAGGCAAATCGCGATAACGATATGCCAAAGCATTGATTAATGTGCCGCTATAATGGCCATAGCTGGGATGAACAACCATTCCGGACGATTTGTTTACTATCACAAAACTATCGTCTTCGTAAACAATATTAAGCGGAATATCTTCGGGAATAATCTCTATTTCACGTGGCGGATACTCCATAACCACTGTTATAATATCACCGGGTTTAACTTTATAGTTTGATTTTACCGATTTTCCGTTTACCAAAACGCAATTATTATCGGCTGCTTGTTGAATTTTCGAACGCGATGCGTTTTCTATTTTATTTTGAAGAAACTTATCTACACGCAAAGGTTTTTGTCCGCCGTCGGCTTCAAACCTGTAATGCTCAAATAACTCACCTTGCTCTTCTTGACTGTCGTCAATATCTCTTATCTCTTCACTCATAGGTTATTTTGAAATAATCAGTTTTGTTGTAAATATTTTATCCGATTCTGCTGTAAATGTTACTAAATATATTCCGCTGTTTAAAAATCCTGTGTCAATTGTTTCTTGTGTGTCAATTTGTTTTTGATAAACAACTTTTCCCGAAAAATCGAGAATACTTAGCTTTCCATTAAAAAATTCGTTGTTGACATTTAATCTGAAACTTTGTTTGCAAGGATTAGGATAAATATTAAGTTTTGAACAAACAACTGTTTTATTTTCAATAGATTGCGGCAACTTATCAGGACTAAACACCGGACGTATCATTAATGAGCCTTTAAAATTAGAACCATACCACTGTGAGTTTACATAATAATACAAACGATTATTTCTTATTGTATTGGCATCAAACCCCACATTCATAAGCAAATCGGAAGTTTGTTGCCAACCGATATAAAATGTTCCTTCAAGATAAACAGGATTATCTAACTTTATGGTTATAAATTTATTAAGATTATCGGAATATTTCGGTTCTTTACCTGTCTCTTTTAAAATAATATTTCCGGGCACACCGTTATAATCGTCCCATACACACAAAGTAAACGACTGCACCGCCGAATATTCTTCTTTGTTTCGCACAAAATACATCTGCACCGCTCTAAGCGAATCACCCAGATATGTAGTATATTTAACGGCTACTTTTGCCCTATCGTTATCTACTCCGTAAGCCTTTTCTGCTGTTCCGTCGTCGTATGCATAATAGTTGTCGTAAGTTACAATTCTTGATGAATAATTATTTGATGCAGTATCGGCTTCGCCTGTTTTAAGTTCTCCGCTTATTTTAAACGATGTTTTTTCGGCATCATACCACTCAATAGGCGAACGTGTAAAGTTCCAAAGTAAATTTGAATTGTTGTAAAACGGCATTATAGTGCTGTGTCCGATATAAAAATCACTAATAGTGCCTTTATCTAAATCTTTAATATTTATTATTATTTGATTTATATTTCTTTTAATAGAATCATTGTTTCTGATACTAAAATACATATCGGTAAGCTCTTTGTTTACGGCACTTTCGAAATGTCGCCACGGAACCGAACTGTAGTTTTTCATAAACAGAGTCGGCGGAGCAATCATAGCCAAATCTTTTGCTACGGTATCACCTTTACTTCTATGCTCGTTAAGATAAATATAATCGATATTCCAATGGTCGGCATTTGTTCTACCCGAAGGATTAAACAGACCTGCTATACTGGCATAATTTATAAATCGGAGTTTAAAATCAGACGTAAAATATTCGGCTTTATCAAGTTTTAAGTGCACAAGTTTAAATTCAAGAGTATCAGGGCGGTCATTGGAAATACCGAGAGTATCATTTTTAAATGATTTAAAATCGGTGCCGTTAGCATACCACACATTATAAATATTCCCGTTTGAGATAAACTGTAATATCAACGAATCGTTAAACTCCGGTGCATTACCGTGTCCTTGCGGCTGATAATAAAAAGAGAGCCAAGTGCTGTCGTGATTTGCTGAACTTAAATCAATGGGCAATGACATTAAGGTATCTGCCGGTGAAGGATTTTCAGACATTGACTCGTAAACATATCCGCGTTGGTCAACAGCATCAAAAGTTGCAACGCCAATTGACGGCGGACATATTGCATACGACGAATTTATAAATACATTTTTATTTTCCCATAATTTATCTGACGGATAGTATTCTTCTTGACTAAAATCATCGAAAAAAGGTAACGAAACAGATGTTTTTACAGATTTAAATGACAACTCCGCTTTTTCATATTCTTGTGTCAACACAGGATTAACAAACAAATCGTTTAATACTTCTTGTGAAAAAGATGTTACACTAAAAATTAAAAGACATATTATAAATATAATTCTCATGTCGAATTTTAAAATTAGAAAAATTATTCGAATTGATTATCAGCAGAGTCTGATTCTGTATCGTTACTTGCAACTTTACTTTTATCGAGAGTAAGCCACATATCAATTTTAGCACCCATCATAAGCCGTGCTGTGCTTGAATATTCGGGACGTTGTTTCCAAACAAAAGCATTAAGAGTATCAGCATAATTGTGTATTGTTGTATCAAAATAAGTTCTGCCCACATTAAAATACGAATCGTTTATTTCACTTATTGCCTGATT
>CAYRJP010000064.1:5213-10836 GCA_964424425.1 uncultured Bacteroidales bacterium
ACAACATTAGGCATTTCAACCTTTGCTTGATTAAACGCATTTATAGTTAAAAATATTGTTCTATTCTTTTTTACATTTACATTAGGATGCGGATATTGCTCTATTACACTTCCTTTGGGTAGATATGGAACAAAAGTGGAATCTACAATTTCAATAAACAGGTCACGAGAATCGGCTATTTCTTCGGCTCTATCTATTGAAACTCCTTTAAAATCAGGCACAGGAAATGATTTTCCGTGATGAGTATAAATTTTAAGACCTATTATTACCACTAAAAACAGTAATATGTAAAGTATTATTCCACGTAAGATTATCACCCAAAACTCCTTGTTTGTCAGTAATTTTAAAAATCCCATAATATTTATTTTGTTGTTTGTTCTGTTTATGCATTTTTACAAAAATAGAACTATTGTTAATAGTGACAAAACCTTTATGGAAATAATACAAAAAAAGCATCGGTTTAGCCGATGCTTTTCATAAATATATTGATAAAATCAATTTTTACATTTTGTGTCTTCTTTCGTCAGATACCGAAAGTTTTTTTCTTCCTTTGGCTCTTCGTGCCGACAATACTTTTCTTCCTGCCTTAGTTGACATTCTCTCACGAAAACCGTGTTTATTTTTTCTCTTTCTGCGTGAAGGTTGAAACGTTCTTTTCATTGCTTTAATTTTTTCTTATTATGCTGTATCTTTCTAATTCTCTACTAAAATGCCTAACGACAAATTTGGAGTGCAAAAGTAAATTTTTTTTTTATAGTTTCAAATCTATTTGTAAAATAATTTTATTTTTTCTTGTTTATTACTTGCTTAAATACTTTTATTTCTATGTTTTTAAGTTCTAATCTTACATTATTTTTATTCCATAAGTATGCTTTTAACTCACATTCCTCTGATGATAAATCAGGAGGGATATACGTTTCGATAGAGAGTGAAAAATGATTCTTTTTGTTTGATTCAAACTCTTTTTCTTTACGCATCCAATAAATTGAGTTATAAAAAACTTTTTTGTTTTCAGCATCTCGCACTTCTAACACAAATTGCGGATATTTTTCGTGAGCGACAGTATTGGGCATTAGTGTGAAATCTAATGTAACTCTGTAATTACTGCCTGTATTCATAAAGTCTTCTTTCCAAATTCGTGTGTATGTTGTTGTTGAATCTATCAGTATTATTTTTTTATTTTTCTTATCTTTTATTTTATATAAAATCCCCCACTTACTGTATTCTTTTTCCGGCATCAAATAGTTATTATTACATACATAATTATTTATTTGTAAATATGCATTTAACCATTTTTGCATTTTTTGTTGTATGGTATCATTATTTACAAGTTTCATTTGTAAATTATTTTCTATATGATATAATTTTCCTTTTGACAAAAAATAATCATTATACAAAACCTCTTGAACACTTCTGTTAATTTGCATAATAGGAACAGGAATTTTTGATTTTACAATTGCTGACGTGTCAAAATCGCGTCCCATCCAATACACATTATCAGGCGTTTGCAACAAATAATCTTTTTTTAAAAATGCTAATAATGAAGGTGTAACATTATAATGCGTATTAACAGCTTTAAAATGTTTGTGTGTTTTTAGAAGAGGTGAATATATTAACAACGGCACATGATATCGTTGAACGGGATTATCGGAGCAAACATCGGAGCGTCCGTGGTCTCCTGTTACAATAAATATGGTATTATCCATTTGCTTAAGTGCTTTTAATCCGTAAAACAGATTTCGTATTTGCCTGTCGGTATAATAATAACTTGCCAAACGACTGTAATTTTTTTTCAGATATTCTTTTTGCTGTTTATTTAGTTTTTTCAACCACTTATTTAAAATAAAGTCTTCTAATTCAGCTTGCTCCGGATAATCAAATGGTCCATGTGTTGAAAGTGTCAGATAAACACTTAAAAACGGTTTTTCATTTTTTTGTTCGGCTCTATATAACAACGATTTGGCAAAAGTTATAGAGTCATTTAATCCCCAATAAACACGTCCTTCTTTTTTGTAATAATCACCCGACTCCAATTTATCAACTCCTTGCCGCGAAAGAAAAACATTTGTATTATCAAAAGACGGTAAACCACCATAATAAAATTCTGTATTGTATCCATTTTTCTTTAGTATCGACATTAAGGTTAAATGAAGCGGCATTTTCCCTCCCATAACTGTAAAACCTTCGTTGGCTGAAGGTAATGAGCCTAAAATTCCGGGCAATACTCCAACTGTTCGTTCACTTGTAGATGTAAAATTATCCCAATATAAACTATATTGAGTCAAAGAATCCAAAAATGGCGTATAACTTCCTGCCCAAGCATTTGTCCCTGAATAACAACGACTTAACGATTCTACAATTACTATTACAATATTAGGTTTTTTTGTTGATTTATTGAAAAAATTTGACAACACCGCATCATTTGAAGTTGTATGCAACATTGGATACTCTTTATTTATAAAATTGCGATTTGGATAAAATGACTGAAATGTTTTTATAATTTCATCTGATACTTTTTCAATGTTTGTTTGTTTCTCACTAAATAAAAAATTAAATGCATCATTAATAAAATAATCTGTTTTGTTTATTAGTGTATAATATTCTTTTTCAGAATAATTTTCTTTTAATTTCTCACCAAGAAACTTATCTGAAATTAATGACAAAATCATAAATACAAGCATAAGTGCCGATACTGAACCGAAAAATTTGTATTTATTAAATATCCTTACAAGCACTACAATAAAAATTATCAATAATACCGATGCAAATATTGATAATGGGTTTATATTTCCGCTTGTTTGAGCTATTAAAAGAAGTTCATCAAGCGAATACGAAAAGAAAACTTTATCTAAAGGATAGTGCATATCAATGAAATACAATAAAAATCCGACTCCTGCAAATATTGATACTGTCAGAATAATTGTATTTAAAATTTCAGCGGCTTTTTTATTTATTAAAAATAGTAATAAAAAAACAGGATATAACCGAGCCGAAAAAGAAAAAGTAAATAAAAAATCGGATAGAAAACTTAAAAGAATATTATAGAAAGAAAAATCTAAATTTGTTGTATCTGTCTTTATAAATTCAAATACTCTAAATACTATCTGCGATAATAACATCAATAAAATAAAGTGAGCAAAAATATCAATGCTGTCTTTAAATTTACTTTTTATTATTTTATAATTCATTTCTGTTAATATATTATAATAATATAAAACTTTAAACTAATAGATATATTTTATATTTACCTTAATTTATTCAACTCATCAACAACAAAATCCATTAATTCTTTAATATATTCTTTGCTGAAATCAAACTTTATTCCTGCTGCTTTATATACATGCGATATAGGTGCGGTATATCCCATTTCAAGAGCTTTTTTAAAGTTTGACAATGCTTTTACTTTATTCTCTTTAAAATTTTTCCAAACGGCAATTGCTCCAAGTTGGGCTATACCGTATTCAATATAATAAAACGGAACTTCAAAAATATGTAACTGCTTTTGCCATTGATTTTTCTTAAACTCTTCTAAACCCGAATAATCAATAATATTACTACCTGTTTTATCTGATATTTTCATCCATGTGTTATATCGTTCCTCTACGGTATGTTCCGGTTGTTCGTAAAGAAAATGCTGAAATTCATCAACTATGGCTACCCACGGCAATACTGTTAAAACATCTTCGAGATGAATGCGTTTTGCACGCTTTAAATCTTCATCATTATCAAAAAAATAGTGCCAATAATCCATTGTAATAAGTTCCATACTCATTGATGCAAGTTCGGCAATTTCTGCCGGTGTCTCTTTAAAATTCACCAATTCCAAATCGGCACACAAATACGCATGAACGGCATGTCCGCCTTCGTGCATCATAGTAACAACATCGCGTAAGTTTCCTGTTGCATTCATAAAAATAAACGGCACATTACTTTCGTGTAGCGGATAATTAAAACCTCCGGGTGCTTTATTTTTACGAGAATCCAAATCAAGATATCCCTTTATTCGCATTTCATTTAAAAATACGCCAAACTCAGGCTCCAAATCTCTGAAAACAAAAGTTGCTTTCTTTATCAACTCTTCGGTTTTTTCAAATGGTTTTAAAGGCGGTTTATTATCTTCGTCAACATCCAAATCCCAAGGTCGCAAAGTATCGAGATATAATTTGCTTTTTCTGTATTTGTGCATATCCTCTATCACAGGCTTTACTACTTCGGCTACCGAATTGTGAAATTGTTTACACTCTTTAACTCCGTAGTCAAAACGTCCGAGACTTTTGAATTTATAATCTCTGAAATTTTCAAATCCTGCATTTAATGCAACTTTATGACGCAATTTTATTAATTCGGTAAGCAAATCGTTTAACTTGTCGGAATCTTGCAATCGCCTGTTATTAATTAATTTATAAACAGTTTCTCTAACTTTCCTGTCGGTTTGCTTTAAATAGTTGGCTGCCTGTTGCAGAGTTATCTCTTTGCCTTCGTATTCTACCAACATCTTCGACGATATTACGCCGTATTCTTGTTCCTTTTGCTGCAATTCGGCTTCAATCGGAATATTTTCTTCTCTGAAAAGTTCCAAATCTTTGCGTATTTCACGTATTACCGTAAACAATTTGGTTTGGTCAACTTTTTTAATTACCTCATCGTTATAAAATTTTTTGTCGAGTTCATTCGACAAAGGTGCTATCTTGGGTTCAATCTCTGTTATAAACATATTGAAATCATCAGCCAACGACTTATCGGCGGTATTGCAATTCATTTTTATATATCGCCATGCCAAATCTTCGCTTAATACACTTTCAAGTTCACTCCTGTCAAGCAACCATTGCCATACTTCTGACGGTGTTTTAAAGTCTCTGTTTTTTAAATTATCGTAATATGGTTTTATATCTTCAAACGAATTAATTTTTAGATTTTTATCGATAAAGTTTCTTTCCAATTTTTTTGTCATAATTAATATTGTAAAAATTTTATTATTAATCTCTTATTATTTAACATCTGCTTTAACCGAACCTTTTGCTAATTGTATTTTTATCTCATCGTTTTTCTTTAATTTTTTACTATCGGTAATAATTTCGTTATTATGTGTAACCCAAGCAAATCCGCGTTCTAGAATATTTTGTGGATTAACAAGGTCGGCTTTTTGCTCCAAAAATTGTAATCGTTGCTCTTTTTTACGAAAGTAATCGTCTAACCATTTTTTTAATCGAACACTTTGCAAATTACACATTGTAATTTCACGGTTTACAACCCCTTTTGCTACATGAATAATATCTTTGTTGTATGTTGAAAGTTGTGTCTCTTTGTTTTTCAACAATTGTCTTGTTTTATTGATAACATCTGCTTTTGCAACAGCTAAAAACCTCTCTTTATTTAATAATAATTGCCCTATTCCGCTTTTTAATCTATGCGACAATTTTTCGAGATAAAACTCATTTTTATTAAAAATATCATTTAATAAATCGTTCAAATATGCTTGCGATTCATCTAATCTGTAATCGAAAGCTTTAATTTGTGAGATTAAAAATTCTGCAACAGCTGTTGGTGTTTTTAATTTGGTATGTGCTACAATATCGGCAATGGTATCATCGCGTTCGTGACCTATTCCCGTGAGCACAGGCAG
>CAYRJP010000065.1:0-2858 GCA_964424425.1 uncultured Bacteroidales bacterium
TTACATATCACAAAAAAAGGTTGCATAGTTATGCAACCTTTTTTTGTGATTTAAATAATCAATTATTGCTTAACAATATTTACAACAATTATACTATTGTCAATAACCACTTTAAGTATATAATTCCCTGATTTAAGTTCATTAATATTAATTTGTTTTCTTATTGTACTACTTAATTCAGGAATAATATTTTTAATCAACTTACCATTTGTATCATAAAGTTTAAAGTTTACTTTTTTAAAGTTTTCATTTATTAACTCT
Source organism: uncultured Bacteroidales bacterium (assembly GCA_964424425.1). GTDB lineage: Bacteria > Bacteroidota > Bacteroidia > Bacteroidales > SZUA-534 > GH45. The sequence continues at coordinate 262 of CAYRJP010000065.1, forward strand.
ACAGATATTTGATTATGTGCAGGGTTAGGATAAACTTTAAGATTAAAATCGGTATTTTCGATTATAGAATTTGGTTCAACAACAATTAAATTTTCTTTTATTTCAGAATCATTTCCCGATGAATTTGTGACAAGCAAGGTAATGGTATATGTTCCTTTAGTAAAAGTATGCTGTGGATTTTGTGCATTACTTGTTAAATTGTCGCCGAAATCCCACGACCATGTTTGAGCATATTGCGATTTATCGGTAAATGTTACTGTTAAAGGATCAATACCTGTTGTCGGGTTAGCTTCAAAATCTGCAATAGGATCAAGACTTTTTACAGTAATATAATTTGCTTTTACTTTTGTTTCTGTAAAATCAGCATTCGATGCTGTTAATTTTACGGTATAGCTTCCTATATTAGAATAAGTATGTTCGGGATTAACCTCAGTTGATGTATTCCCATCACCAAAATCCCAACTGTAACTATCGGCATTTTCTGAATTATTGGTAAATGTAACAGTTAACGGATAAACTCCTTCAATAACATCCGCTGTAAAATCAACAGTTAACTCTTTTTCTGTAGTTTTTATATAATTATTTTTAGCTTCTGTATCTGCATTTTCGTTGTTCATAGCCGTTAAACTTACCGTATATGTTCCTCTTTCGGAATAAATATGCACCGGTGATACTTCAACAGATGTACTCCCATCGCCAAAATCCCAATCATAACTATCAGCATTTTCTGAATTATTGGTAAAAGTAACAGTTAAAGGATATGCTCCTGTAACATTATCAGCCATAAAATTAGCTTTTGCTTCACCGTAAACTGTTACAGGTGCTTCGTTTGAATTGGCTGATGTTCCTGCCGGATAAGCATAAACTGCTGTTATATAATAGGTATAATCACCTGCTTGCAAATTTGTATCTACATAACTTAACTTTGTAGAATCAATTGTTATAATCTCTTGATTATTTCTGTAAATCTTAAATTTATTTACCGAAATTGTCCCTATAAACGGCATTTCCCATGTTAAAGTAACATAATTTTTTACAGCCTTTGCCATAACATTTACAGGCTCGGGAAAACTAGAAATATCATTTACCTTAATATAACCTGCTTCAAGCAAAGTATCTTTTCCTGCATTATTTGAAGCTATCAATCTTACATCAAAAGTTCCTGTGGAGCTATATACAACAGTCGGATTTTGCTCTGTAGATGTTGCAGGTGTTCCTCCTGTAAAATCCCATTTCCAATTATCAGGAAAATTAAGCGATGTATCGGTAAACAAAACATTTTGACCTGTATATACATTTGTACTAATTGTTGAAAATCCTGCAACAGGTTTTTCCAACTGGTTTACAGTAATATAATCTGCTTTTAACAAAGTGTCTTTTCCCATAGCATTTGAAACAACTAAAGTAACATCAAAAATTCCTTGTGTAGCATAAGTTACAGTTGGATTTTGCTCTGTAGATGTTGCAGGTGTTCCTCCTTCAAAAGTCCAGCTCCAACTATCAGGAACATCTGTTGACATATCGGTAAATTTAACACCGGCTGTTTCTTGTATTGATGTATTTGATGCTTTAAACAAAGCTGTCGGACGTTGAGCATCAGGATATAAATCACTGACCCATACTCCTCTACCGTATGTTGCAGCTACAAGTTTACTTTTGCTTTTATCATTATTATCATAATAAATTTCAAGTTCTGTTACTACAACATTAGGTAAACCTTCAGAAAATAATACCCAATTATCATTACCTTTTTTAAAATAAACACCAACATCGGTTCCTGCATATAAATGCACATCAGAAGTTATTTGAATATTTTGAACTATTGTCATAACAGGTAATTCCGGCAAACCTGCTGATATATCAGTCCATGTTGCTCCACCATCAACTGTTTGATAAACATTCTTATTGTCATAACCTCCCATTGTTACCCAAACGGTATTGGGGTCATCGCTTTTTACTGCAATATAAGTTATGTTATTACCAGAAACAGGCAATGTTCCCGTAATATCAGTCCATGAAGTTCCTCCATTTGTTGTCTTCCAAATATTATCAAAATCGGCAACATAAAGATAATCGGAGTTAGACTTTGATACTGCCATCGAACGTATCTTTGAAGACGTATTCATAGTTGAAATCTTAGTAAAATAATTCCCTCTAGTGGTAGATTTCCATACATCAGAATATCCTACATAAATTGTTTTATGATTATTGTGATCTAAAATATAAGGAGTAACCCAAGCTCCTACTTCTGAACCTCCGTTAATATTATTAGATATTGTAGTATAATCTTCCCACATATTTGTGGTTCTATAAATTCTACCTTGTGCATAAGTTGAATATTGTGTATTCTTATCTGTAAAATCAATAATACACTCCATTCCATCGCCACCTGTTACATCGTACCAAACTCCATCATTATTATCTCTTGCCTTAGAACCGTTATCTTGTAAACCTGTAATATACATACCGGGAGCTGTTTGCGATACCCCAAGTCTATAAATCTGACTAATAGCCATTCCACTTGAAATAAAGTTCCAAGAATCACCATTATCAATAGACTTATAAGCTCCTCCGTCATTTGTTTCAAAAACCGAACC
>CAYRJP010000065.1:2958-10609 GCA_964424425.1 uncultured Bacteroidales bacterium
TCCGTTTACCAATTGAGTAAAATTTGCTCCTCCATCAATTGATTTAAAAATTCCTCGCAATCCACTGTTTGATTTAGCAACAATAATATAAATATATTCAGGAGCATCAGGAGTAACTGCTATTTCAACTCTTCTATCGTCTGAAGAAAAAGTTTTTATTGTTGACCATGAATCACCGGTATTTGTTGATTTTAATATTTTAGGAGAATAATATCTTTGCGAAGCATAAATAACATCGGGGCTTCCGGGTTTAAATTCCATATCAATAACATAATTACCCGAATAAACATGAGTCCAATTAGCTCCTCCGTCTGTTGTTTTATAAATTCCATTTGTTGTTCCTACAAATAAGATATTATTGTTTGTAGGATGAATAAGCAATCTTCCTATTTTTTCTCCGTCGGATACATTGAATGTTAATCCGGTTGCTGACCATGTTGCTCCTCCATCAGTAGATTTAAGAACTCCTATTGAATTGTTATCATTATATCCTCCTCCACCAAGAGAACGCATACTACCACCATCTTTATCTCCTGTGGCAATATAAATAGTTTTAGAAGTTTCATAATCAGAAGGAATAGCAATATCGCTAACTCCCAAAACAGCATTATTATCAGTTAATACTGACCAAGTTACACCTCCGTTAGTGGTTTTCCACAACCCTCCTGATGGTGAACCTACCCAATATGTATTGGTATCCGAAGGATGAAAGGCAATACAGTTTATTCTGCCTAATCCTGCATATCCACCGAGAGACTCTGTTGGTCCTACAGACGTCCAGTTTCCGCCTTTACTTTTTGTTTTAGCTTGATAATTTTGCGACATTATTCTGTTTAATGCCTCACTATTTGGGAAAGCTCCTGTAGTAGGATTTACTCTTTGTTCCCAAAACCATTCCCAACGTTTAAATTGTTTCCAACCCGGAACTTTAACTGTTTTTCCGTTTACCTTTCGTTTACCGTTTTCAACATTCAACGGAGCATAATAATCATTAAATGCTTTTTGAATTTCAAAGAAACTAAGTTGTTTATTCTCTTTTTGTGGTAAATTTTTTGTCCATTCTTGAGCAAAAATTACCATCGGAAGTAAAATAGTAGCTAGTAGTAATAGTTTTTTCATTTGTAAAAAAATTAAATATTAAACATTTTAAATTAAATTAAGTCATAAAGATAATAATTTTATTCAATGTCAGATAAAATATTGATATGTAGTACTGTAAAATTAATTAAAATTCAATAATTGTAAAAAAACAACATCTTGAAAATAAAATTATAGTGAAAAAATTTAATAAAGCGTAAAATCATTTGTATATTGTTAAGCGTTTTTATATCGGTACATTTAGAAATTAATTATACAATCTAAAAAAATAATAGAGATATGAAAGTTACTGTTGTAGGTGCAGGTAATGTAGGTGCTACCTGTGCAAATGAAGTTGCAAAAAAAGATATTGTCAACGAAGTTGTATTAGTTGACATTAAAGACGGTATGGTGCAAGGTAAAGCACTTGATTTGTGGCAAACATCATCAATTCTTCAATTCGACACAAGAGTAAAAGGTGTTGTTGATGATTATGAGGTAACTGCCGGATCTGACGTTATAGTTATTACATCGGGATTACCGCGTAAACCGGGAATGAGTCGTGATGACTTAATATCAACCAATGCTAAAATTGTTAAAGCAGTAACAAAAAGTGCAGTTAAGTATTCTCCTGAAGCAAAAATTATTATCGTCTCTAACCCCTTAGACGTTATGACTTATGCTGCTTTTCTTGCAGCCAACGAAGTTGTTCCAAAAAAATCAAATGAAATATTTGGAATGGCAGGTGTATTAGATACTGCTCGTTATACTGCATTTTTAGCTGAAGCATTAAACATGTCTCCCAAAAGTATCCAAGCATTACTAATGGGCGGACACGGTGATACTATGGTTCCGCTTCCGCGATATACTACTGTGTCTTCAATTCCCGTTACCGAATTATTAGACGAAACAACTCTTAATGCAATTATAGAAAGAACAAAAACCGGCGGCGGAGAATTAGTTAAACTAATGGGAACATCGGCATGGTATGCTCCGGGTGCAGCTGCTGCTCAAATGGTTGAAGCTATTATTAAAGATTCAAGAAGAATATTCCCTGTATGTGCAAGCCTTAACAACGAATACGGTTTAGAAGATATCTATTTAGGAGCACCGGTTGTTCTAGGCAAAAACGGTATCGAAAAAGTTATTGAACTTGACTTAACTGCCGAAGAGAAAAAATTACTTTACACTTCAGCTAAAGCTGTTAAAGATGTAATGATTGTTCTTGATGATATGGATTTATTTGAACAAAAATACGGAAGAAAAAATCCTGTCCCCGAAATTTAATACATTTTTAAAATATATTTTTTTTAAAGAGAGGTTTCGCATGCCTCTCTTTTTTTATACATTAGCCAAAAAAAACAAATTATGATTATTGATATACCATTGAAAATAATAGAACTCGAAGATTCCAGCTATCATATAATGCTTGAAGCTGTTTTTAATAAAATCACAAAAGGCAACCTTATTATTGATACCGGAGCATCAAAAACCGTTTTTGATATCAATTTTGTTAAAAATTTTATTGAAGATGTTGAAGATGTTGAAGAAGAAAATTCTTCAGGTATTAATGCCATGATTTCACAAACAAAGATAGGAACTATGCCTCTATTAACTATCAATAAATTTGAAATTGAAAATTACAAAACCGTATTACTCGACTTATCTCATATTAATAATATATATCAACAATATACAAATATGCACATTGCCGGTTTAATCGGTAGTGATTTTTTAGTAAAATACGATGCAGTAATTAATTATGGAGCAAAAATAATTTCATTAAATATTTAATTTTTCTTTAAATTAGTGCAGTAAATTTAAAATATATCTGTTATGAAAAAACTACTATTTTTTATTGCTTTGTTATTTATCAACAATATTATTTTTGCCTATTCAGGTGAAGTTGAAAAATCAATACCCACACCCGATAACTTTCCGACAGGATTATGCTTTGATGGTCAAAATCTTTGGATAGCCGATAGAGGAACAGATAAATTATATTATATAAATCTCGAAAACGGTAAAGTTATTCGCTCAATAGAATCACCGGCATACTGGCCTATGGGCTTAGCTTGGGACGGACAATATCTTTGGAATGCCGATTTTAGAGGACGCTCGGATAAATCGGAAGATTTAGACGGAATGATTTTTAAAATTGACCCAAAAGACGGAACTATTTTAAAAACGCTGCAAGCTCCCGCAAAAAGCGTAAAAGGACTAACATTTGACGGTAAATATTTTTGGTGCGTTGACGACCGCAATGATAAAATAATTCAGTTTAGCCAAGTTGACGGAACTACAATAAAATCATTTGCTTCACCGGCAAAAGATCCAAAAGGAATTACTTTTGACGGTAAATACCTGTGGATTTCCGACAGAGAAACCGATGAAATTTATATGGTTGACCCAAACACCGGTTTTGTAATTGTAATTATTGATGCTCCGGGAAATTATGTTCACGGATTAGCTGTAAACGGTAATAAACTTTGGGCTGTTGACTACGAAGATAATAAAGTATATCAACTTAAAATTCGTGACAACGAAAACTTTGTGCGTAAAGATAAACAAATGCACAAAGTTACTTACAAACACAGAGTTACATGCTATGGTCCGGGTAAAATAAAATATTTGAAAGTAAGCATTGCATTACCTGCCAACAGAGATAATCAAAAAATTATCGGCGATTTTAAATATAATATTAAACCAACCAAGATAGTTACCGACCGCTGGAATCAAAAAGCTGCCGTATATGAATTTAAAGATATTAAACCAGGAGAAAAAACAAACATTGAAGTTACTACTGTGTTTGAATCTTATAATGTAAGGTATTTTATCTATCCCGAAAAGGTGGGTTCGCTTAATGATATTCCAGCCGACATAAAAAATAAATATCTTGCCGATGATGAAAAATATCAAATAAACAGTAATATTATTCAAAAAATTATTACCCAAATAGTAGGCGATGAAACCAATCCGTATTGGATTTTACGTAAAATACATCAATACCTTATCGGACATTTGCATTATCTTATGGATGGTGCTTGGGATACTGCTCCCACTGTATTAACCAATGGACATGGCTCTTGTTCGGAATATTCGTTTGCTTTTATTGCTCTTTGTAAAGCTGCAGGATTACCCACGCGATATGTTGGCTCTACGTGGGACAGAAAAGAATATGCTTACATGGATGATGTTTATCACCGTTGGGTTGAAGTTTATCTGCCAAATTACGGATGGATACCGACCGACCCGACACATGGCGACCGTCAATTACCAAGAGACCAAGCATATCCGATAGGACTTGTCAGAAACTCTGCTCTTATTACAACCCAATCGGGAGGCGGCTCTAAAACTATGGGTTGGACATATAACAGTAATGTGGAATATGTTACCGAACCAAAAACAAATCTTAACATAACTCATTTTGCCGATTGGGATAAAGTAAAATAAATATATAATTTAAATAAAAAACTAAACATTATGAAAAAATATGGTTTAATCGGATATCCTTTGGATCAATCTTTTTCAAAAGATTTTTTTACAAAAAAATTTCATAATAATAATATTGATGCCGAATATCTAAATTTTGAATTGGAGTCAATAGGAGAATTCCCCGAGATTATTGACGATAATCCCAACCTTATTGGATTTAACATAACTATACCTTATAAAGAAAAAATACTGCCTTTTTTAACAAATCTTGATAAAGAAGCAGAAAAAGTAATGGCTGTAAATACCGTGAAAATTCAAGTAAATCCTAAAGAAAAACGACTTGTAGGCTATAATACTGATGTTTACGGATTTGAAGAAACATTAAAACCACACCTGCAATCTCATCATACAAAAGCATTAATTTTAGGAACAGGAGGAGCTTCAAAAGCTGTAAAATATGTTTTGGAAAAATTAGGTATAGAATATAAATTTGTTTCCCGCGGAAAGGAACGAGGATATTTAACTTACAAAAAACTAAACAACGATATTATTGCCGAACATACTCTAATTATTAACACAACTCCTTTGGGCATGTTTCCCGATGTTGACAGTTATCCGGTTTTACCTTACAATGCAATAACCAACAAACATTTGTGTTACGACTTAATTTATAATCCTCCCGAAACCATATTTTTAAAAAAATCGAAAGAACAAGGTGCTACAACAATAAACGGTAAAGATATGCTTATAAAACAAGCTGAAAAATCTTGGGAGATTTGGAATATGTAAAAACTATTCCTCTTCCGATTTTTCTATTTTAACAGAAATAGTATCACTTAATACACTATCATTCGCAGTGCCGAATTCTAATTCTTCAAGAGTTTTTTCAAGACTGTCAAGCGATTCTGTATTGTCATCATAATCATCTAAATTATCAATGTTTCCTATGTTGTCAATATGGTTAGCCCAATGAATCATCTCTTTGAAATTATTATTGGCAATATTTTGAATACCTATTACAAATACTATCCAAAAAACAGATAAAAACATGGTTAGCCCACCAAGTGTTATCCCTGCTATACTCATGCCTTTTGACGAATTGGTTTTTGCCAGAGAAACACTGCCGAAAATTACCGCTAACACGCCAAGAATTATTGCAAAAACTCCTAAGCACGGAATTATTGATATTAATAATCCTATTATCCCTAAAATTAATCCCGCAATAGCCATTCCCTGACGGGAATTTTGATTAATTGTTGTATTATTCATAATTGATTAATTTTCTGTTTTATACTACTTTATATATTGCAAAGATAAAACTTTTATACTATTAAAATGACGATTTTCAATTTGTTTTGTTACAGTTGTCTCTCCTGTTCCACGTTACTTACAAAAATTGAACTATAAAATAATATGTAATTATTCCCGAAGCTATAAGTTTCATTCCCACACCCAACAAGAAACCTGCCAATGCACCCCAAGCTGCTCTAAAAGCCTTTTCTGTATTGTTATGTAACGACAACTCTCCCAACAAAGCTCCTATAAAAGGACCTAATATTATTCCCAAAATACCAAAAAACAAACCAACTACCAAGCCTATTGCAGCACCCCATATTCCTCGTTTACTGCCCCCAAATTTTTTTGTTCCCCATACAGGAACTATATAATCAAGAATTGTAACAGCTACGGCTACTGCCCCAAGCATCCAAAGTAAATCGTTATCAATCGGACCCCATTTTGAATAATTAACACTTACCAATGCTAAAAAACTAATGGGAGGTCCCGGTAATACGGGTAGAACACATCCTATTAATCCTAATATTATCAATGTTATTCCCAATGCAAGTAAAAATAAATCTGCCATTTTATATTTTCGTTTTTTTATTTAATGCCAAAAAATATGCTCCAAATAATGCCGGTATTGCCAAATTTATAAACCATAACAAAACCGATGCTTCAACTACTCCAAAAATACCTTGCGTAAATGGTTCAAATACCATTACGGCAACAGAACCTCGAATACTCAATTCTCCAAGTGCAACAGTAGGTATTCCTGTTGTTATTAAATAAATAACTCCTATTGCTGTTATTGCCATAAAATAAGAAATATCTACATCGAAAATTATTAATAAAATATAAAATTGTAATGTAAAAACAGCATATCGTAAAAAACCAACAAACAAAACCAACAGCAGATCATCTGTTCTATATTTTTTAATAAAATTAATAAACTCGGAATACTTCCTGAAAAATGAAAATTTATACAATAACCACTCTAATTTATCTATATTTAAATATATGATAATTAGAAATATATCTATAACTATTGTTATTACATATATAAAAGTGTTCGAAAAAAAATCATTATTTGTAATGTTATTTTTATAAAAAAGAAGAAGAAATAATCCTGATGTTACAGTAACAATAAGTTGCGAAAGACTTCCTATAAGAGTTGCAAAAGTTCCTTGAACTCGATGTTCGGGCTGTAAAATAAATATCCTACCGGCAAAATCACCTATGCGTTTAGGAGTAAATATTGATGCTGTCACTCCGGCAAACACAGCTTTAAACGATTGATAAATTGTAATTTTACTGATATTTTTTAAAAGAAATTTAAACTTATATGCTTCAAGTAACCAATTTACAAACATTAGCAAAACAGTCAATATCAACAACTTAATGTTGTAAAACGAAAAATTGAAAAAATTATTAAATAGTATTCCGCTCTGCTTTTCTTGGTAAATTTTATAAAAAATATAAAAAAGACTTGCCGCAATAATAATTGCTTTTATTATGGGTATTATTTTTTTCAAATTATTATTTTTTATAATTCAAAATTACAATAACAAACCGGAGAATCCCTATTTGTCAAATATTTTTTTGAGAGTTGCTAAAAATACTTTTTTATCTTTTTAACCAACTTCATTATTAATTTTGTCTTTAAAAATAGTATTTTTACTGAATTTAATAAAAAAGTCAGTCGATAATCAATACTTATTCAATTGATAAAAAAAATAATAATATTAGGTCCGGCTCATCCTTACAGAGGAGGTATAGCTTTATTTAACGAAAGGTTAGCCGCTGAATTTCAAAAAGAAGGAGTAGATGTTGAAATACAAACTTTTACTTTACAATATCC
>CAYRJP010000066.1:0-1591 GCA_964424425.1 uncultured Bacteroidales bacterium
GGAGAAAAAAGTGGGGAGTAAAACCTTTAGATGCACAAAAGACAATTATTAGAGGGAAAATGACTAAAACTAAACAATTATGGTAAATATAAAATACATTAATAATCAGATAATTATAAAAAGACTGATTTTTAATTTATCAGTCTTTTTAAGATAGTATCAAAAATTTAATCATTATTATAAATATGCACTCCAAACGGATTTTCAATATATTCACGCAGTTTACGGCTCTCTATTTCCGACTTGTCAACAATAAATTTAAGCAAATCTTCAATTGATACTATACCTTTAATTGCATCGCCTTCCATAATCGGGATATGACGAATTCCTTTAGTTACCATTATATTCATTAAAGCTCTTGGAGTGTCATCACTTCTGCCCACGATAATATCTTCGGCTTTTGTCATTAAATCTTCCACTTTTCTTTCTTTCAACGGAATATCGGTTTTATAGCATTTATAAAGAATATCACGCTCCGATAAAATTCCTGCAACATTATCCTTATCATCAATAACCATTAAAACACCTACTCTTTCTCTATCAAGAATTGTTGCGGCATCAAATGCCGATGTTGTTTTTTTTACGGTAAACAATGTTTTACCTTTTCCTTTGATAATGTCTTCTATATTCATAACTATTATTTTTATAGTCCGCAAAAAGCGGAGATTAATATTTAATGTGTCAGTATGTTTAAATATTATATCAATATATCTATATGTGTAGATATAAAGTTATATAATTTTCATTAAAATTTAAAATTCACAACAAATATTGATGTGATTTCTTTAATAATGGTTCGAAAAATATTTCATAAATTGAGCACGCTCATACATCATAGGGTTACTGATATTTTTAGCACTTAATTTTCCCGTAATTTGAGAAACTGACTCATATTTCTTCGAAATCATCCACTCTTCAAGCCTTGAAAGCATTGTTTTTATATACGACAAATCTTTTTCGTACAGAACCGATGCTATTTGCACGGCATTTGCACCTGCCAAAATATTTTTAATCAAACTATCACCGTCGTGAACGCCCGTTGATGCTGCCAAATCGCATTTAACCTTACCCGACAGCATACTAATCCAACGTAAAGTATTACCGTTTTCTTCGGGAACACTATAAATATTCGATGAGATAATTTTTTCTGTATCTAAATCAATATCGGGAGTATAAAAGCGATTAAATAAAACCATAGCTGCTATACCTTTAGTTGATAAGTCAACAAAAGTATTAGCCAACCCTGAAAAGTAAGAACTCAATTTAAGAGCAACAGGGATATTTACATTTTTTTTGATATTTTCAACCACTTTAAAATATAGTTTTTCAATGTAACTGCCACTAATTCCTGCATTCGACGGCATAACAAACATATTTATTTCTAAACCATCAGCTCCGGCTTCTTCAATTCTTTTTGCGTAGTCTGTCCATTCGCTGTCAGAGATGCAGTTAATACTTGCTATTACCGGAATATCAACAGCAGATTTAGCATCTTTTATAAGCTGAATATAATTACCCAAATTATGCTCTTTTGTGTAAAACGATACATAATTTTCAGCATCCTGAAATGTCCCATACATATTATTAACTC
>CAYRJP010000066.1:1691-5416 GCA_964424425.1 uncultured Bacteroidales bacterium
TAAAACGATACATAATTTTCAGCATCCTGAAATGTCCCATACATATTATTAACTCCAAGAGAATCAACTTCTCTGAGTATTTGTTCTTCAAAAATAGATTTTAATACTACTGCGGCAATTCCCGCATCATAAAGTTTTTTTATTTTATCTACTGAATCGGTTAATCCTGAGCTTGAAGCCACCAAAGGGTTTTTAAGTTCAAAGCCCATATAATTTGTTTTTAAATCTACTGTCATTTTATATTTTATTTAAAATCATATTAAGTATATTATGTATAACAAGAATTAATAATATATGTTCATTATAAAAATAAAAAAACCGTTAAAAATTTGACTTTTAACGGTTTTTTCGTTTAAAAATATTTTAACTATTCGGGTAATTTTGCAGGATTTTTAGCATTCCACATTTTCCATTTTTTTGTTGCCCAAGGCTTCATATAAGCAAGCAGCGATTGATCTTCTTTATCTGCCATTACAATTTTAGTTTCATCTTCTATAACTCTGTAGCGATCATCTGTTGTTCCTGCCACACCTCCATTTATCTTATATTTTATTACATAATTTCCTAAGGTCATCATAACATTAGGTTTAAGAGTAAATTCATAAGGCTTATCTAAAGGAAAAAATTGTATCACATGGTATGGTTTATTTGCATAAGGCTCTTTATAAAGAGTAAATGGTTTTCCCAATTCCTCTTCATATTTATGCAATTTACCATAATCAACATAAACATGATTAAATCCTAATAAAGTGTATTTACCGGCGGTAAGGTTTTCTTTATAATAAATAGTTGTCATATCTGCACCTCCGTTAAATACCCGAAACTCAACTATTGTTCCGTCTTCTTTTTTTACAACAGGTGTCCACATTGATACATTAGTGTTAGAGAAAGGTATTAATTCCCCTTTATCATCAATACTAAATTGCAAAGCAATTAAACTTGCTTCAGGAGAGTTCGGCTTATCTATTTTTGGAAAAAGGCCTGCAAAAGTTGAAGATATTCCAACAACAAAAATTAAACTTAATGAAATAATTATTTTTTTCATAACGATATTTTTTATAAATTTTAACTATAATCTCATATTTCTACCAAAAACAAACTCTTCGATTTTCTTTAAATCACTTAAATCTTTTTCAAATCCCAAAGTACTGTTTACATCTTTTAAAAATTGTTTCCCTGTTTTTCCTTTTCCGCTTTCTGTTCCTTTTTTTCCATCTTTATCAGGATTTAAGTAAACGAATACTATTAAAGTTAAAGAGTTTCCTTTTGTTAATTCAGCAAATGAAACTTTTTTATCATCAGCAGTATAAAGAACAAAGTCAGGTAATTTAAAAGATATATATTTTGAAGATAATTTTTTAGGATCTTTTCCTTTAAATTTTTTACCTTCTTTCATTACTTTTCCTTTCTTAACATACTCTTTTGATAAGTTTTTCAAATTTGTATATTCTCCTCGCTTAGGCAAAATAAAATTTCCACCATCAGGCCAGTGATCCATATCCGAACCAACTGCATTAGAATATGATATTAATATTCCGTTTTTATCAAAAGCTAATGCTTTACCTGCTTCAATATTTTCTAACATTCCTTCGGGTTTTTTATATTTTACTTTTTTTACATAATAAAAGTCAATATCAGGAAACCGACTTGCATCAAATGTTTCGTTTTTAGGACTTAAAAATATTGCTTTCACAACAGGCTTGTACTTTATTTGTGCAAATAATCCGTTAAAAATAAATACAATTAATAAACTTAAAACTGTCTTTTTCATAATATAATAATTTTATAAGTTACTATTTTTTTCTTTAAAATTAGAAATTAAAAAGTTTCAAAATTATACCAATTAATAAAAACAGGTTTTTATTTATTATTTGCTGTATTTCAATAAAAATTCGATATTCATAAAAAAAGCCTTTTGGATTTTCCAAAAGGCTTTTTTTATATTAAACTCAAAACTATTTCTTACTGTTTAAATAGTTATCAATTCCTACAGCAGCTTTATGTCCGTTAGCAATACCGTGTATTACATCAGGTCCTTGAACAATATCACCACCAACAAATAACCAATCAACAGAAGATTGGAAATAGTCGTTAACAACAACTTTACCGCGAGGTCCGAACTCAACTTTATCTTTCAAATCTTCAGGAAGATAAGAAGTATCCATACCTTGACCGATAGATTCTACAACCATATCAGCTTCAAAGAATTTCTTATCATTTTCATCAAAAGTAGGATTAAATCTACCGGTTTCGTCAAATATAGATAAACATTTAACTACATGTAATCCTTTGATTTTACCATCAACAATTTCAATCTCTTTTGGTCCCCAACCCGGATCAATAATACATCCTTCTTCGCGTGCCTCAACAACCTCTTCTCTGTCAGCAGGCATTTTATCTTCGCTTTCAAGAGATGTTGCAAGAACACCTACCTTACCATATTTGGCTTTTTGCAAGCGAGCCATCGAGCGTGTAATATCCATGGCAACATTACCACCACCAATAACTACTACTTTCTCCGGAACCATAATCTCTTTACCTTGTGTAATTTCACGCAGTAAATCTATTGATTGGAATACATGTTCGTGTTCTGAACCCGGTATTCTTGTTGAACGTCCCAAATGTAAACCTGTTCCTGCAAATACAGCATCGTAGTTTTCTTTAAGTTCAACAAACTTTTTGGCATCAACATTTGTGTTGTAAACAAATTTAACTCCTACCGACTCTATTTGCTTAACATCTTTATCAATCTGATCGTAAGGTAATCTGTATTCGGGAATACCGTAACGCATCATACCTCCGGCTTTTTCAAGTTTTTCGTAAATTGTTACTTCGTGTCCCAATAACGACAGATAATATGCTGCCGATAATCCGGCAGGTCCCGAACCGATAATGGCAACTTTTTTACCGCTCTTATAAATATTTTGAGTATCAAGTATCTCATGATATTTATCGGCAGGTACTTGATCGGCAATATAACGCTTCAACCAACGAATAGAAAGCGGGTCACCGTTGTGTCCGACAGAGCAAACAGTTTCACACTTATGAGTACAAATTCTACCACAAATTTCAGGTAGCGGATTTGTATCGTATAAAATACGAAGACCTTCCTCAATATCGTCGTTTCTAATAGCCTTAATATACTCAGGTATTCCCATATGAGCCGGACATGTTGCAGTACAAATACCGCAAGCAACACAACGGTCGGCTTCTTTTTGTGCCTGTTCTTTTGAATATCCTTTTACAAATTCAATGAAAGAATCGCTACGCTCTTCAGCATGAAGTTCTTCCATATGAACACGTTCTTTACTGTAAAATTCATATCCGTTTTCGGGTTTACGCCAACCCTCTTCTTTGGCATACCAATCTTTTTTATCGTATCCCGGAATAAAAATAAAATTATCAGGGTCGGTATCTATCCATTTATATTCATTAGTTAAACGTAATGAATCTGTTGTGCAAATATCAACACAAAGAGCACACCAACAACAACGTCCGTAATCAATACTGGGACGTAATCCGCTGTCACCGTCTTTTGTCTCTATCCCCTCAACAGGAACAAGGTCGATAGCTTGATTCTCGCAAATAGCCTCACAAGTTCCACAACCGATACATTTTTCAATATCATTGTCATGAAAACCTCTATATCGCGGTGCAGCCTCTCTGCTCAAAGGGTCTTTAATGGTAACAGGCTCTTTAAAAACCTTTGACCAAGCTGTAAACGG
>CAYRJP010000066.1:5516-10604 GCA_964424425.1 uncultured Bacteroidales bacterium
AACAATGCTATTGCATGATTGTAACTAGGTCCTCTAAGGTTTATTCTTCTCGGTTTATCGCTTCCGTCGGTTACATAATACATACCGTATTCGCCACGCCCGCTTTCTAAACGCACATAAGTTTCTCCCTTAGGTATTTTCCAATTAAGCACATTAGGCATTTTTGCTCTAATATCTCCTTTGTCCGGCATTTTAGCCAATATCTGACGAATCAAATCAACAGTTTGAACTAACTCCTGCCAACGCACCCATGTTCTGGCATATACATCACCATCGGTAGCTGTAGGCGGGTCAAAGTCTAATTGATCATAATACAGATAAGGATTATCTTTACGAACATCGCGTTTTACTCCGCATCCACGAGCATTTGTTCCTACAATTCCGTATTTATCAACCATTTCAGGGGTAACAATAGCTAATCCCTTGGCTCTTTTCTTAAATACTGCATTGTGAAACATAAGTCTTTTAATGCGAACAATAAAATCGTCAATATCTTTAAGATTATCTTCCATTCTCTCTTTAAATCCGTCGGGTAATATTCCGCGAACACCACCGGGGATAATATACATATGATATACACGTGCTCCGGTAAGTTCTTCAAATCTGTCAAGAATCAAATCGCGAAGATATACTCCCCACTGAACACCTATACCAAGAGCAAATGTTCCTGCTTGTCCGGGAACGGCACGAAGTAAATTTTGCAAACGAGCCATTTCAAGAGCTAACATTCTAAGCCAATTTGCCCTTTCGGGAACAGCATCGGCATATCCCGATAACTCTTCGGTGCATCGTGCAATAAGATATTCGTTGGTATCGGGTTCGGCAACACACATTCGAATACTTGTAGGAAATCCTTGAACAAATAAACGACGTTCAATTAATTTTTCGAACCCGCGATGAAGATACCCTACATGAGTTTTAGCTCTCATAATGGTATTTCCCTGAATAGTAAGTTCTACTGCCATGTTACCTGTTACACCCGGGTGATTTGGGCCTAACCAAATTTTCTGATATTTATGAGATGACAAGTCTATTTCTGTCTCTCCGGTTACCGTTTGAGACGGTAACAATTTGCTGTCCGGTTTGAATCCTAAAAATTTATTTATCATCTTTTCTTATTTTTGCTGTTACCGGTTGATTCGGATCTAATTTCTCTTTCATATATTCTGCAGGATCATAGGTCTTACGTCCTTCTCTTGGGAAGTAAGTTTTTTCTGCATATTCGTGAGTATCAAAGTCGCGTCGCATATGCGGCATGTCGTCCCAACCTTCGAGAACAAAGTTCTCTTCGATACGCGGGCTTCTCGGAAAATCAATTCCAAAAGCTTCTCTAAGCTCACGCTGATAAGTCCATACAGCTTTCCATAAATGGTGTGCCGATGTCATAACAGGATTATCTCTGTCGATATAAACTTTTATGCCTATATCGTTTTTTTGTGCGGGACTGTGTAAAAGATAAAGCAACTGAAATTTTCCGTCCTCAATCCAATCAACACAACTCATAAGCACAAGGTGAGTGTATCCCTCATAGTCTCTTAAATAAGTAATTGCATCTATTGCATTGTCTTTACTTATTGCTGCAAAAGCCAAATTATCACGTTGATAAACCACCTCTTGCAAGTCATATTTTAAATTTAATTTTTCTATTAATTCTTTCATTTTTTCTTAAATTTTAAAACAAATTACAAAACGGTTTACCAGTTATAATCAGGCATATTCCAATCTTTAATAATCTTTTTCTGATTGGCTTTATATTCATCAAAGTTTCTTGCATATTCGTTAGCTTTTTCTGCTTTACCTTCTTTAATCAACTCTTTAAGTTTCATAAATCCGGCAAGTAAAGCCTCCGGTCGCGGCATACATCCTGCTATATAAACATCAACGGGAATGTATTTGTCAAGACGGTTAATAGTGCTGTAACTGTCGTAATACATACCTCCGTTGATTGTGCAACTACCCAATGCCAATATATATTTTGGCGAAGGCATTTGTTCGTAGGTTCTAATAACTCTTTTCAAAGTTTTTACCGAAAGGTAACCCGAAATAATAAAAGCATTTGACTGACGCGGCGTAGGACGCATCTGCACACCAAAACGGAACATATCGAAACGCGGTGTTACCAAAGGCGGTATTTCAATACTTCCACATCCTGTTCCAAAACCAAGAACCCAAATACTTTCGGCACGAGCCCAGTTTAAGAATTTTTCAACAATTCCGTTACGGGGTTTTTCCTCTTGCGGACGTTCATTGCTGAAATAATCGTATATAGGATTTACTTTAATTATTGACCCGTCGGGTGCAACAACTTCTCTCTCTTCATCTTCGGGACGAACGAATTTCTTTTTAGATTCTTTTGCATTGGCTTCTGATTTAGCCAACATTTCGTTCATTTTATCATTTAACTCTAATTCAGACATATTATATCGTGCTTTAAATTAGAAACTAATATATAATATTGCTAAAATTCCCAGTAACAGCGGCACTTTAAAGAACCACACTATCGACTGTTCTATTTTGAAACGTGGTGAAACCACACCTACAAAAACAGACCAAAAATAGATTAGGAATGTTTTAACAATTAACTCAAACCAACTTGTTGCACCTCCAAATACAAGGTTCATAAATAATACCGATTCCATTACATGGATAACAGCTCCCGATGACATTAAAAATCCGAGATAAGTTCCTTCATATTCGGTGGGTGGGCCCAATAATATTTCGTTTGGTGCTTTGTGCAAATTAAACGGTGAATGTCCTAATGCACCAAGCATAGCCAATATTACGGTAGCTGCCGCAAACGGATTTGTAAACAATACCCAGTTTTGAATACCACCTTGTTGAGCTTCAACAATTTTATAAATTGACAATGTATCATACTGAACAGCTATTGATATAAATGCCAATGTAAGCGGTAATTCAAAAGCAGCATATTGCGATAAACCTCTGATAATACCCATTGCCGAATAAGGATGTCCTCCTTCGCCTGCTCCAAGTGCCATACCTAACATTCCAAATACTTGAAAATAAAGTATTAAAACCAAATCGCCTTCAAACGAAAAATTTGTCCATAAACCATCGGCATGACCGGTAAATACAGTAGGCATAAATACAAATAGTCCCACAGCTCCGGTAAATCGGAAAACAGGTCCTATATAATACATTATCCCGTGGGTAATGGTAGTTCTGGTGCTTATTGTTTTAAATAAATTAATCCACGGCTGATAAAAAGGTATTCCGTGTCGTCCTGCCACACGAGCAACAATTTTTCGCATGGTTGCACCCATTAAAAATCCCCAGTTTATTACTATTAAAAAACCGAGAAATGTATATGCTAATTTCGCGTAAATACTCATTTAACTATCCTCCTATTATTACAAGGTAAGTAACTATAATAAAAAACAGTATATGTAACATGTAAACCTGACCGTTACCGCTGTAAATACGGCGTGTAAAGCCTGCCAAATCATGCAAGGCATTTGTTACATTATCCCAAAATGCAGCTACCAAAGGAATTGTAGCAGGCCACATTGCTTTATATAATCCTTCGAAAGAGTTGTAAGCAACATGTGTAGTTTCGGGACGCTCAGGACGTTCACCTGAATATGTAATATCAAACTGCTTAACTTTATGTGCCTTACGTGTTGACATTAGTAACCATGCCAATACCAGCATAAACATTATACCTATGGTAATCATAACGAGCGTTCCCGACCAATATCCATAAGTTGAGAATGCTGTTCCTCCGTCCCAAGTTAATTGACCTGTCGGTAAAAATCCTGCTATTGCATCGCCCAGCGGTTGTAATACCCATTGCGGTTTTGCCGAATATACCATAATACCTATTATCAGTATGTAAATTGGTATTGCAAACCATATTGATATATCTTTTACCGTGCGGTGATTATCTTTTAATTGTCCTAAGAAAATAGTATGAATTAATCGCCATAAGTATAAGAATGCTATACCTCCCGAGAACAACATCATTGCTCCTTGCAGATACCATCCTTTATCTAAAATTGCATTGTAAAACAACCATTTACCTGCAAATCCCGATAAGGGCGGAACTCCCGATAAGGCGATAATACCGATTAATACGGCAATAAAAGCCATCGGCATACGCTTAATTAATCCTCCCATTTCATACATATTGTGTGTTCCTACTCGTAACACAACGGCTCCGATAGTTAAGAACAGTATTGCTTTGTATAAAAAGTGATTTACCACATAAGAAAATCCTGCTAACCATCCTAGATGTGTCATCATAGCTAAACCTAGAACTATGTAACCAAGCTGACCGATAGATGAGTAAGCCAACAGGCGTTTTGCATCTTCTTGGAAAACAGCCATAAGGTTTCCTGCCAAAGCGGTAATTGCTCCAAGCCAACCTAATACGTAAGCAAGAGTTGTGTATTGGTTTGCTTCGCCTCCCATTCCGATAAGCGTTAATACCAAACCAAAAACTCCTGCTTTCAGCAATATTGCCGATACCATTGGCGATACGTCACTTTCAGCTTCACCGTGTGCTCCGGGCAACCAAATATGAAGACCAACAGATGCAGTTTTTGTTAAAAATCCTACTATCAACAATCCGTAAGCCCATTGTGGTAAGTATGAAATGCTATTTAAAATATCTAAACTGTAACCTTCTTGTCCCACATGTGCCATTCCAAATGCGGCAAGCAATGCATAAGCACCACCAACAGAAAACAACATATAGCTTAATCCGTGAGGCATTGAACGCTTACCTCTGATAATTAAGAAATATGAACCTGCTGTCATCAACTCCCATCCATAAAAAAACTGTAACGTTGTTGATGCTTCAATAATTGCTGTTAAACCTGCATACATTAACAATGCCACAGGATAAAATCCGGAACGTTTCCCTTTGTAAGCATATCCTGCAATTAAAGTTAAGATACCTCCTATCATAAATATACCTTCGAATATCAAACGTAAGTTGTCTAATTGCGGATAAATTGTATAAAAATAGAATGCCATTGCAGCTATTGCAATTGTATTTTTAATAAATACAGGTAAGAAATCAATGGCAAACAATACTGCAACAAAGAAAAGAGGAATAAAGTTTAT
>CAYRJP010000067.1:0-10404 GCA_964424425.1 uncultured Bacteroidales bacterium
AATACAATAGTTTATTTTATAATAAACCACACGATACAATCGTGCGGTAGCGGGGTTCTTTTCTAATTCTCAAGACTTATTTTCTCTCCATTTTTCCAATATGAGAATTCTAATTTGTTTTTAAAAACACATAGGATTAGAAAATAAATATTGGAATTATGTTCTTCAATTGAAATTACCATTCCTTTTGTATCAGGAAGCATATTTAATTCGCCATTCTTCCAATAACAAGATTTCATCCTGTTTCCTTTTCTAGAACCTCCTACATAAATATCTCCATTAATTTCCTTAACGGTAGAAACATAGGTAGCATTGCTCATTAATTTGTATCTTTCATTGTTTTTCCAACATGTCGCCCGATATCCTGATCCTACTGAACCTGTAACATAAACATCATTATTAAAAACAAGAATAGAATTCGCTACACTACCAATTTTACTCAGTTTTATCATTTCTCCATTTTTCCAATAAACTGCTTTACTGGATATCGAGGTGGTATGAATTCCTGAAAAATACAAATCGCCATTGCTTGAGGCAAAAACTGAACTTGCGGCTCCCTGCGTTTCGCTTAACTTTTCAAGCTTTCCATTTTTCCAATAACAAGGATAGCTTTCATACTCTCTCAGTAGACCACCTGCAATATAAATATCAGAATTGATTATCATAATAGAATAAGCCCAGCCGCTATCTCCTGACAACATAATAAGGCTGTCATTCTTCCAATAACACGGTTTTGTAGAGAAATCATCTTGAAGAAGATAACCCACCATATAAACATTATTGTCTTCAACAAAAATGCCACTGATATAACCCTGCTCATCTCCCAGCATAACTTTTTTATTATTCTTCCAATAACATGGAAATATTGTTTTTCCATTATAATCACCACCTACCATGAGCACCGTTGAATCTTTAAAAGCAATTCTTTTATCGCCAATATACAACGAAAAAATATTAAATGCTTGTGCAAAAATACTTGTGCTGTATAATAAAGTACAGATTAATATAATTAAGTAACGTATCATTGATATTGTTTTTAATTATTAATATAGTTTATTATTTTTTTTAAACTAAATACAGAAGAGAAGGAAGAATTGAAATACGAGAACTTATCATATCTCGCATAAAAACCTGCTTTTTCCAATCTTAATGGAGGGAAAAGTTCTGGTTTAACAAAGGGCAAAGTGAGTGCTCCTGCAGATATCCCTGCAAATATTCCATCTTTGAGAGCTTTTCCCCATAAATCTTTACCTCTCTCTCCCTTATAATAATTGTTAATAGCACTCACACTAAAACCATTTGTACTCGCTAATGAAACATTTAAAAACACTCTTGATTTTGTGAAAAAATGACCACCAATCGATCCTTGTGGTTTAGAAAATCCCCAACCAGAACCTGCAAATGTTACATTACCAATGGCAGCAGCACCAGCAGTAAGCCCACCTCCTAAAACCATACCTGTTACTCCGCTCATTAACGTTGAATTTACATCCCAATCAGTAGAAATTCCAGTAGATAAAGAGTTTATGCCTCCGGTAATAAAAGCATTACTCGTTATTTGCCAACTTAATGTTGAAGCATTCACTCCAACATTAGAAAATAAACCAGCCATGCCAGTACCGGCACTTCCTAAAGCCATAGCTGCAAAACTACCTGCAGCTCCTCCAATAATAGCTCCAATAGCAGCTCTTTTCCCCCAATCGTCACCCCATTTTTTAGGGTTAAGGTTAAATCCATCCTCAGCAGAAGTTGAAGCTCCAATATATCCTCCCGCCACAACTCCTATTGCAATAGGAATTAGCCAAAACAACTCCCCATCGGGGTCAGTATAAATCAGCGGGTTATTCAGGGCATAACTGTATCTATTTAAATTCTGAGTATAATCGGGCATTTGAACGTTGTTGTCGGGGCTTAAAAAACGTGCAATAATAGGGTCGTATAGTCTGCCGTTCATATTAATAAGCTGAACATTATCTAAATGCTCATGCCCCGTAAAACCGCGGCTAATAAGTGATGATACCGTAAAGCCTGTGTATTGCAGGGTTTTAGGATTACGGCGGCGTCCCCATGCATCGTAACTATAGCGAGCTACTATTCTTTTTGAAACTGCATTTCTCAATGCAATTATTGAACCCAAATGGTCGGTGTAAACATAATACAGTGTTGATTTTGAAAAATTAGGTGGCATAGGATGTGCAATTGGCTTTATTATATTTACAGCACACAATCCATCTATTCCGTGTATATAAAATATATATTTGACAGAATGTGTTGTTTCATTAACTTCTTTTTCAAAATTACCGTGATAATAAACAGTTTTTTTAAGAGTTCCGTTATATTTATATTTCATTATTTTACGAGCTTGATTTGCTCCGTAAATAAAAGTATAATTATGTTTTCCCTGTGTTAGAGTTTCTATTTTATTAAATTCGTTATATGTAATTGTTTGCAAATCGTGTGAGATATCAGTAGGAATAGGCGGATAGAATGGATCTATTCCTCTGCTTAACCCTACATCATCATTTAATGCATCATGAATATTACCATCTGTATTTATTTTAGTAACAGCACTTAGTCTCTTTCTATCATAAGAGTAATAACCGGCTTTGGTTTTTGAATTGATATTACCATTTTGAGCATAAAATATTTTTTGAACAGAATAATTATGTGTTGCTACAGTTTTTAATCTATTTAAATTATCATAAGTAAATTTTTCAGATTTACCGCTATAACTATCACTTCTTAACAATAAATTTCCTTTATTATTATCAAAAGTATATTTTAAATAATAATCTCCATAATTTATTGCTGTTAAAAATCCTTTATTATTATAATCTCTTATTACTCCTTCATTACCAAGACTATACATTGTAGATTGTCCGAAACTATTTATTCCTACAAGCTGCCAAACAGAACTATATGCATGATTACTATTTTCTATATAAACATTATTTAATATCCCCTTTTCATAAGTATTAATTAATTTCATATCAATAGAACCGTCATTATCGGCATCATAATTCTCCGAAAGTAAATTGTTATACTTATCATAAGTAAAAAATTTCTTTAATTTACTTTTATTTTGAATATTTTCAAGTGCAGAAGTTACTCTGCCATATTTATCATAAGTATATTTTTGCATTATACCGTTGTTATTTGTTTCTTTTATTTGTCCTACTCCGTTACCACTGTCATAATAACTGTAATAAATATTTTTAATTGGCAAATAGCTCTCTTTTGTTAATCTACCAAAACTATCATAAGTATAATCGGTTTTATTTCCTTTAGCATCTTTCATCCATAAAAGTTCTCCGATACCATTATATCTGTAATTAACTATGCCTGCATCAGGGTCGTTAAGATATGTTTGATAGCCGGTTGTTGAATTGTAACCCATTGTAATTGTTTTACCGTTGGTATATACAATTTTATTAACCTGCCCCGAGCCATGATAGTAATATTTTATTGTTCCTCCTGCATCAGTTACAGTTCGTAACCTACCTGCTGCATCTATAGTTTTTGTAGAAACGCCTTGCGGACTTGTTATTGTTGTTTTATAACCGCTGTATTGATATGTTGTGGTTACTCCCATTGTTTTACGTGCTGCTATTCTTCCATCATCTAAATACGTATATGATACACTTTTTGTTTCTCCTTGATAATGCGGAAGTGTTTCTGATTTAAGAGTTCTGTCTGTATTATAATATTTTGTAGTAATAAGTGTTTTATTATTTACTGTTTTAGTTTCTGTTTTTACCAATCGTCCTAATTTATCATAATACTCTATACTCTCCTTTCCTTCGGTATCGTATGTTTTTTTATAGTAAACAATATTTCCGGATTTATACCATTTTAGCTCGTTTGTTATAACATTTCCTTCGGGCAATACGGTTTTTGTCAGTCTTCCGAATCCATCATATGTATATATTGTTTTATTGCCTCGTATATCTGTATAGGTAAGTATATTACCAAATTCGTCATAAGTAAATTTTTCTTTATAAGCATCTTTATAATTTGATCTTTTTTCCGTTACAAATCTACCTTTGCTATCATATGTATATTCAATTGTATAAGGTCGTCCGCCGGTTTTCTTTTTTACATTCCCAAATTTATCATAAGTAAAAACAGATACAGTTCCCTTCTGTTTAATTATTTGAGGCAGCTTATTTGTTGAACTATAATTTAAATATTCTGTTTTTTGTGTAAAAGAACTTCCGTCAATTGTTGATATTACAGTAATTGTTTCAGGCTTTTTTACAAAACCGAAACTTTTATATTTGTATGTTGTATATACTTTCTCATTAGCCCCTCCTCCTGTATAGATAACATTTTTTGATGCCAACATATTATCAGCCGAATATCTATAAGTAGTTTTTTCAATACCGCCGGTTAAATGGTTTGTTATTGTTTTATATGTTATCTGTTTAAAATAACGTTTTTTACTCAAAGTGTTATTTAATGTTTTTATATAATAATCAACAATTTGTGTGCTTATTGCTTTGTTTTTACGAAATGTTTTAGTTTGCGTTTTTTTAAGTTTCCAACTTGAGTTATTTTGCCAATATTTAGTTGTTATTGTTTTTTGTTTTGTAGTATAATTATCAACTATTATTTTTTGAAATCCTAAAAAACCTTTTTTAATATGACTTTTTGCACCAAAATAAGTATAATTTACTTTACCTCCCATTGATGTGGTTACTCTTCTTACTAAATTTATACTACTTTGAATATCTAAAACAGGATATTTCGCATTATTACCAACTTTATAACCTAAGTTATCTATCATTCTACCATATTCAATATAATTGCTTATTAACCCATTATTAATTGAATATATATTATACTTTATTTCATTAGGATGAAACATCAATAAATATAAATGATTAGTATTCATAGATAAAAGATCTGCCTTACCGTCTCCATTGAAATCACCAATAAAATTACCTTCACGAATATTATTAAAAGAATCTGATATATCTAACTCTTCTTTTGTAAATTTATTATTACCATTAGAATAATAAACATTAACTATATACTTTTGTTGCCATATATAATATTCTAATATATCATCTTTCATATCACCATTAAAGTCTGCAACATAATAAACAAAATCGCTATTACTTTTTTTCGGATCTACTTTAAATGACATTGGAGCATCTTGCCTGGCGACAAAACCTTGATTAGCACCTTTAAAGTAATTAATATTCCAATAGCCCGAACCATCACTTTGCTTAGCATAACTCAATATATCTATTTTTCCGTCACCATTAAAATCTCCGGTATATACTCTGTGCCATACTGTAGGAAAACCTGAATTATAAATAGTTGCCATTTTTGACACTCCATTTATACTTGTTCGTGTATATATTTTAGTGTTAGCTCCCTTTGTAACCAAAATATCAGTTTGACCATCTCCGTCAAAATCTTTAGTTATAATATTATCTGCATCTTTAATAAATTCTCCTGAACCAAGATTCATCTGACTTCTTTTATATACTCCATTAACCAATTTTACACCTACAGTATATAATCCCTGACTACTTTCAAAAACTAATAATTCTTTTTTACCATCACCATCAAAATCTCCAAAACCTCTATAATTCGAATAATACAATGGATTATCCTTTCTCAATTTATCATGTATATTTTTTTTCTCAGAAATAACATTAACTCTAAAATTAGTATTAGAACTAAAATTTCCATCTTTATTAATATAAAAAGTATATTGTAAAAAACTTGAATATTTTGATATAACACAAATATCATCTAATCCGTCCCCTGTCATATCAACAGGTATTGCATCATAATAATTATACACTTCAGCACTTTTAAAAAAAGAACTTGCAATATTACCATTCACCGATTTATAAAAATAGATAGTACTTCGATTACTATTACCTTCGGTTTTCAGCTTATATTGCTTTCTCATAATATCCCTTACATTATCATTGTTAATATTGCAAGGTACTACTTTATAAGAAGTCCCAAAATTATTAAATTGTTTATGTTTGAATTTAATATTATTACTGTTGTAAACTATTTCAGTAGGTAAGTAACTCTTCCCATCATCGCCTTTTTCACCAACTAATACAAGTTTTTGATAAAAATCTTGTTTATATTTAAACTCATAAGTTCTTACCGTTTTATTTTCAGATATAACTTTTATCTGTACTAATATATTACTTTGCTTAATTGCTTGTCCACCCACATAAACAGTATTTGCATCTGTTCTTTTTTTATAATTAAACACAATTTTATTATAAGGTGATACTCCTGCTTTAGAATTTCCTGTATAACGAATTTCTTTTATTACATGTTCACCATTAACAATTTCGTAATGAAATGTCATATAGTTGCCTTTTTCATCGATAATTTTACTTACTTTCCAATATATACTTTTATGGTTTAAAAAAAATCTTGAATAATAATCTTTCCCGTATTGTATTGTTTTTCCGTCTTGTGTAGTAACTTCAAACCAAGTAGGTCCGGTAATATGTGAATGAGGTGTTTTATGAAGTATTACTTTAACAAACGACTCCATTTCCGTATAATACACCGAGCCGTCTTTTCCATATTCTCCGCTTACAATAGCCAGCCTGTTGCCATCAATGGCAAATCTGTCTTTATATGACAAGTCAATACCATGCACTTGTCCATCTTGCTCTATTGTTTGCGGAGCTCTGGTTATTGCGGAAATGCCGGATAAATTCCAGCCATATCCCAAAATACCGTTACCGCTTTGACTGTTATACACTATTGATAAATTCGGTTGTACACCTTGCGTTCCGGGGGTTACTTCTATGGGTATTTGATAAGTAGCTGCTCCTGTTTGTGATACATTAAAAACTCCTCCTATTGTTCCTACCGGATTATTTTGTGTTTTTGCAATATTTGTTATTAATTGAATTAATATTATTAAAATCGTAATTTTTTTCATTTTATTAAAATTTATGTCTCACAAGATTATTTATTATCAATGATATACATAAATATCCGGCATTTATATAACTTTATAAATAAAAATTATAATTTTAAAAAATACAGATTTTATGGCATGTTGTATTAAAATAATAAACAATCAAAAAAAAGACTGTTAATAATTTTATTGTTTTTTTTGATTAAATGATTTTATTCTCTAATAATTTTCCACTCTTTCAATTCATTTTCATATAGTATTTTTACTATATATATTCCCTGTGGCAGAGATGAAAAATCTATAGAACTCCCACTATTAAGAGGTTGATTAAATAATATATTACCTTTCATGTCGTAAACATATATTTTCCCGTTGCTATTATTAAATCCTTTAATATCAACAATAACTTTATCCGATGTGGGATTTGGGTATAATGACAATTCAATATCACCCATTTTATCAAAGCCGCCATCCTTTTTTGATACATCAGAATTATCGGTATCCTCAGATTCTTTTTTATCATTTATGGTTGTCGATTTTAAATATATTATCCGTCTTACTACCCTGTTACCTGCATTGTCATAAACATATTCAAATGTAGTAATAGGTTGTTGTGCCTTACTTTCGCCATATAAACTTAATAATAATAAAGCTACAGTAATTGAAAAAAATAATCTTTTCATAGTTGTAATAATTTATGGTTATTAAAATTCGCAATTGCAATTTTGAAAAAAAAAAAAAAATAAATAAAAAAAAATTATTTTTTTTTAAAAAATATTATTTAATATTATAAAAAAGAAAAAATATTATTATGTAATAATATTTTTATTTATTAATAAATATTTGTGGCTTTAATAAATAAAGTAATATACCGCATGATATACTCTATTTGATTTGCAACAAGAAAAAGCTAAACAACTAAAAGTCACGGCGTGAATCTTATTTTACAATATCTCTTTAATTATTATTAAATAATTTTAAATCAACAATTCCCTGCTACCGCACGATTGCATCGTGTGGTTACTAACTAAATTCATTATTTAATAACAATAACTCCATCTAAAATACCTTTCTCACCTGCATAATCAATTGCACTACTATAAGCATAATATTCTGCTTTAAAAACTAAGCCTTATTCAACAGGATTATTATGAATATAATTTATTTTCTCATCAATAACTTTATTACTCCACAATTCTATTGGTTTATTATCATGTCGCCAAAACTGATATTTATTTACATTTGAAGATTTAGCTCCTGCTTTTTTAAACTGTTCTAATAACCATTCTTTTCTACTTTCGCGTGGATTTTCCAGTATTGCTTTAATAATTGCTTTACTTGTATATCGTTTTATATCACCTAAAAGTAATTCCGGTTTCTGCTTTTTTATACTCCTGAAAATTAGATGAACATGATTTGTCATTATACACCATGCATATATTTCCATACCTTTTTCTTTCTGAGAATATTCTAAACTTTTTATTATAATATCTTTATTAGCTATTTTTGTATTGCATTAAATTGTTCTTATTATGAAGCTCGCAGAAAATATTAAAAGACTTAGAGAAGAAAAAGAATTTCTTCAAAAGCAAGTAGCTGCTGAAATAGGGTTAAAACCTGCACACTATAATAAATTAGAAAAAGGCATGATTGAACCATCTGTAGAGATACTTGATAAGCTTGCCAGTTTATACGGTTTAACTATTGACCAGATTGTACACCCTGAAAACGGTATACCAAAAGAAGTTACTATTGAAGACAAAGGGTTGATTGAACAAGTTAAACTTATTCAGGGATTAGAGGAAAAAGATAAAAACACGGTTTTCAATATTATTGATACCATGCTTACCAAAGCTAAATTTAAAGACTTTTTTAATAAAAATATTGCTGCGCTATAAAAAAACCTCCCATTGCTGAGAGGTTCTATATTTAACTTATATTTTACGGTTAAAACACGGATTGCAAATCCGCGCCATCGGGTTTTCATAATTCCTCAAACTCTTTTATATAGTGTTTAAAATCGGTGCTGTCTTTTATCGGTTTGTCAAAAAACAGTATTGAACCATCTTCATTATAAATGACTAAAAATTGATCCCCCCTTTTTATTACGTTTTTCAGCTTGTTTGGCACGCTATGTTGTTTGATACGAAAAACATCCTTTCCCAGTTTATTATGATAATAGTATTTATAATAATGACTATAACCAACTATGTTGACTCCAGATTTGATAAATGTACCTATTGCAAAATCTCCCGATTCTAATAACGATTTAGTGAATTTTCTTTTCCAATTATTTGAAAACAATATTACCCCTGTGAATACTATTGCAACTATAAGAAATTCGATTACAGATTTTTTCTTCATAATATCTTATCTATTGATGGGTAAATAAATAGGAGTGTTTGGTTTAATAATAGGGATTCTTGGAGGCATAAGAGGATTGTATGAATTTTTCATTATAAAATTATAGTTTTGTTGATTAACCTTTAAGTGTAATGAAATTTTCCAATTTAAATGTTTAAATTTTTCAAACTCAGGAATCATTACTTTTTGTTCAATGAAAGTGTAAGAAAAACCCATTGCAATTCCGGATCCAAAACCAATACCTAATTCATATAAGGCTTCTTTTGAATTCCATTTATTCCCATCAACAATTGTTGAGTTGAAATAGCCAAAGGAACCGTTTGTAATACCTCCTTTTATCATACGTTCACTAGCAAGGTTCCAGAAATCAGACTTGAAATTTATTTTATCAGCAATTTTTCCTCCAATTTTGTCTCCTAAATAGCCTGTTGCAAAGCCTATACCAGTTTTGAGTGCAATATCCCGCCAATCTTCGCCTCCTATTTTCCCGAAATTATATCCATTCTCATCTTTAGTAATAAAATCGGTATCAATAACACCATTGCCAAATGTTGTAACTGCGGCTCCTATTGGTGCTGCCATACCAAACCCTTGCACGGCAATTCCGGCTCCAATTCCACCTGAAATAAAGTACCCTAATCCTTCTCCAAAATTATCAATATTTCCTGCTTTAGAAGCTGTATTTATAATACTCCCTGTCCACATGGCTATATCAGTAGGGATTGTCCAAACAAGAGCAGGAGGAAAGAATATTGCAGCGAGTACACTTAAAAACCACTCTCCATCGGGATCAGTATAAATCAGCGGGTTATTCAGGGCATAAGTATATCTGTTCAAATTCTGAGTATAATCGGGCATTTGAACGTTGTTGTCGGGGCTTAAAAAACGTGCAATAATAGGGTCGTATAGTCTGCCGTTCATATTAATAAGCTGAACATTATCTAAATGCTCATGCCCCGTAAAACCGCGGCTAATAAGTGATGATACCGTAAAGCCTGTGTATTGCAGAGAGTATTCTTTGTTTAGCGTATATATATAAGTTTTGGACATAAAACAAATTTAATATTTTTTAATCCCTAACCTTTTAAGAAAATACGTAATATAATCTACTAAAAGCTGTGTTT
>CAYRJP010000068.1:0-10358 GCA_964424425.1 uncultured Bacteroidales bacterium
TTGTTAGTCCATAATTGCCATATACTTCATCATTGCTTCAGTTCGCAATTTGTTTATACAGCTGAGGTAGGTTTATAATTGCGATAAAAAAGTAATAAGATTAACCTGAGAATTGGATATACCGAGTTTTTTTCGCAATCGGTATCTAGCAGTTTCTAATGCATTAAGACTTTGTCCGGTAAGTTCCGATATTTCTTTTGAAGACATATTTAGGCGTAAAAAAGCACATAATCGCTGTTCACTAGGAGATAAGTCGGGAAAGTCATTCATTAATTTTTTATAAAACTCACTATGTACTTGTTTAAACCGCAATTCAAATTCTTCCCATATTTCATCATCCGTGCTTTTTTGTAACTCTTTGTAGATTTTATTAATAGCAATTTTAGTTTCACTTTTAATAGCTTCTTTTTTTATATCAATCAACTTTTTAGAGATATTTGATAATATCTCATTCTTTTTGAGTAACGACATTACTTTTAAAGCCAATTCTTTATTTTTAAATTCCAATTCTTTTTTAAGATTAGATTTCTCAAGTTCTGCATTTTGAGCTTTAATTTTATATCGCACAAATAAAAGAATAATTACACTTAATCCTAAAACCAACGATATAATGATAAGAAAAAGAATAAAAACCCTTTTTTGTTGTTGTATTTGTCGAATAGTTTTTTCTCTTTCAAGTTCATGTAACATTTCAAGTTTTGACAGTTGAATAGTGCTTTTTTCAATATTCATACTGTCTTTAATTTGATAATATTGAATAAGATATTCATTAGCCATTGCCGTATCTCCCTTATCTATATAGATATTATACAATATATTAGCAGCATCAAAAACAACTTTCTTCATTCCATATTTAACTCCTGTATTATATGCTTTTTTTGCATAGTATAAAGCAGAGTCTTTTTTTGAATAACTAAAATAAAATTGACTTATAATATTATTAAGATTTGATATAGAAAGCTCATCGTCTAATTCAATTAATATCATTTTTGCTTTATTCAGATAATAAATAGCTGTATCATAATTATTTAGCCGCTGGTTTACAACACCTATATTTGTGTAATTAATAGAAACTGCTCGCTTGTTATTTAGTTTTTTATTTATTTCAACTGATTCCTTTAAATATTTAATTACTTTATCATATTGCTTTCTAAAACCGTATATGGCAGCAATATCATTTAATCCCAGTGCTATTACTTCCTGATCGTTTATCTCTTTAGCAATATTTTGTGCTCTAAAATAATAATCAAGAGCTTTATCGTAATTTTTTTGGTCAAAATATATTGATGCTATACTTCTTAATGCTCTACCTATATTTTTTTTATCATTTGTTTGTTCATAAAGTCTTAAACTTTTAAAATATAAACTTGAACTTTCGTTATAATCCCCCAGATTAGAATATATCAATCCTGCCAACTGATAAGACTTAGCAAGACTTGTTTTATCATCTAATGCTTTTGCTAATGCTTTTGCGTTATCTACATAATTTATTGCTTGTTTATAATTGCTTTGAGTACAATAAATTTCAGAGACAGAAAGTTTTGATTTTAATAAATATTTATTGTTTTGCAATGTTTCGGATAAATCAACAGCTTGTAGTGAATATTTTAATGCCTTTGAAGTATTATTTTCTTTTAATTTTTCGGACAGAAGTAATAAAATATCTATTCTTTTCTCAGAATCGGGTGTGAATTCAAGAACAAGCTCTAGGCTGTCTGTAGAATTTTGTGCATTAATTAAATTAGTATGAAAAACAAATAATAATATTAATAATAAGTATTTTATTCCCCTATTCATAAAATATTTTTTAATAAATATAAATATTATTTCTCATATATCCTCAATTCTATCGTACTTGCCGAATAGGATGCAATTTTTTCATATTTTCTTTATTCTTATAATTGTCAAATAACTAACACTTGTTCAACAACTTGCGTTCTTAAGGTATTTCTTAAAAATTTGTTAAATAGCTTGACAGAGAAACTTCTTGATGATCTATTCCAAACTTTTTCCGTAATCTTACTCTGGCTTTTTCAATGCTTCTTGTATTTTGCTGCGTAATCAATGCTATTTCTTTTGATGCAAGATTTAATTTTAGAAATGCACAAAGCCTTAACTCACTTGGCGTTAATGTTGAATGAGTATTTAACAAGTTATTATAAAATTCAGGTTGAATATCTTTAAATCTCATTTCGAACTCTTTCCATATTTCCTGATTTAAATTTAGCCTCAGTTCATTAATAATACTCTGTATTTTTTGCTGATTATCTTTCTTAAATGTAACTTTTTCAGTATTAAGTGTTTGTATAATACTTTCTATAAGTTTATTTTTACTTACCAAATTTAATATATGAGCTGTAATTTCTCTGTTTCGAGTAAATAGTTTTTCCTCAACAAGCTGCTTTTCCAAAGTTATTTTTTCTTTTTCTAATTGCATCTTTTTTCTTTTCATATTATACGAATACAACAAAAAAGCAAGCACAACAACAAAAAGTAATATAACAAGAATTAAAGCATATTGTCTGTTTTTTAATTGTTTGTTTTTCAATTTATTAATTTGCATTTTACTTTCCAAATCCGATTTTATTGTAAGCAAATCTATAGATCTAAGTTTATCAATTTTAGATATTGAATCTTTTAAAATATCATCAAGTTCATAATAATGAACGACAGAATCCAATTTATTTTTTTCTTTAAAAACAGTAATCAAGTTCTCATATGCATCATGCTTATAATCAATCAATTGAAGTTGTATTGAATAATATAATGCTTTTCGAGCATAAAACTCGGCACTATCGAGTTTATTTATTGCTTTATAATAATTGCTATAATTGTTATAAAGTGGAGCAAAAGCTTTTTTATTATTATAGCGTAAACAAAGTTTTTCAACCTTATTATAAATAGCTTGAACACTATCAAAACTTTTAAGTGATACATTTATTTCACCAAGATTAAGCCAAATAATTATTTTAAAATCGTTGTTGTCCGTTTTTATCTCATTTATAGCCTGAACAAAGAATCGTTTGGCTTTTTTAAAATCATTTTTATTTGCAACACAGATACCTATATTATTTAAAAGAGCGGGAATAGTTGTAGTGTCATTCAGTTGTTTAGCATAATTTAGTGCTTTGCTGTAAATTTCAATTGCTTTATCGTAATCTTCTTGTATATACACAACATTTGCAAGACTATTTAAAGCCCTAAGCATTAACAAAGAATCTTTTTCTTTAATAAAAATACTGTAAGCATCAAGTGCCAATTCGTATGAATATTCGGGTTTTAAAAACTCAAATAAATCGACCATCTCAAGTTTTGCTTTAGCAATACCTAAATTATAATTATTTCGTTCACTTATATTTAAACATTTTATTGAATATTGCTCGGCTAATTTCAAATTACTAGTTCTATGCAGCTTAGCTAATTTCAAATACAAATCAGCAATTTTATTGCTATCAGTTTCTCTTTTTATCTGTTTATGTATTGATACTATACTATCTTCGAATTGTGCAAATGTAGATGAGATTGTTATAAATAAAATAAAAAAAATTAAAATTCTTTTTACCATTTTCTTAAATAAATGCAGTTAGTATAAATTGTTCATGGTAAATTTAATAATATTTTTTAAAGTTTACTATTGAGAATAAATAGAACGATTGTATAAAAGAAGATTAACAAGAGAAACCAATATAAAACCCGTCTCAAAATAAATTCAAGACGGGTTTAATATAAAAAAAATACTACACCTTATTGCTTAATTATGAGCTTATTATAATATGTATTATCTGCGAATTTAATATTAACAATAATAATACCATTGTCAATATCAGATAAATCGAAATTACATGTTTTTAACAATTCCTTTTTTTGTGATAATAATTTTCCTCTTATGTCGTAAACATTAATCTCTTTTATAAACTCATCTGAAGATATTGTAATTATATCTTTTGCAGGATTCGGGAAAACTGATATGTAGTTTGGTTCATTATCTTTAATACCAAGCGGTTGTAAAGATATTATGGTTTCAGCATTATCGCTATTTATTGTTATACTCCCGTTATTTGAAAAGTGATGTTCACTTGAAACGGTAAAATCATAATCTCCTGATTCTAATTTTACAAAATGAACAATACCACTAGTATCTGTTGTATGTATTGAATCCCCCATTGTAACAGTAGCTCCTTCTATCGGCATATCTTGTTCATCTTTTACAATAACCGAAGCAACATATTTTCCTTGATTAGAATCTTCTTGTAGTTTTATATTATCAAGCATAAAATAAGCATTCAAATTAGTTTCGGGCATTCTGAAAGCAAGATATTTGTCAAAACCCGGATAATCTGAAAGGTCAATATTAATAGTCTTTATCTCGTCTTTTTCAGGATCGAGTATTACAATTGTTTTAAAAGTTTCAGCATCGTTGGGGTCAGACATTGTGCCTATAGCAAGTTGAGGATGATAATATCTGTTTCCCAAATCAAAACTTAAAATTCCGGCAACACTCATATCAATAGCAGGACTAACAAAAATGGATTTGTCATAGTTTTGAAGTCTTTGTTTAAAATTCAATGTATGATCTTCTACATATACAAACTTTTTATAATTTACTTCAGGCGAAAGATTTATCCAACCATCGGGAACTTCATTATCATCAACATTATCAAAATCCTCATATAGCATGTCATGAATTTTGCTTATGGTAATATTAATTGTTGTATCCTGTGAAAGATAAAAGCTCCCGTTTACAGTCATATAAAACGGTTTTGTGATTTTATAAGTATAATCCTGTTCTATTGATGAAAACACGGCAACACCATTTGCATCTGTTTTTATTATTCCATCAATGGATATTTTTGCTTCGTTAACAGGTTCGTTATCTTCATTTTTTACAACAAATTTAGCATTGTAAATATCGTAATAGTGGCTAACATTTGTCATTTCAGATTGCAAAATTGATTGGTCGTTATCATTTTGAACAAAAGCAATTACTCTCAAATCGTAAGCCTGCTCAATATGTGAATCTGATACATCTTTGCTTTTTGTAATATTTACAATATTTTCTGCAATTATAGAATCAAGAGTCAACCCCTGCGGAGGAGTAAT
Source organism: uncultured Bacteroidales bacterium (assembly GCA_964424425.1). Taxonomy (GTDB): domain Bacteria; phylum Bacteroidota; class Bacteroidia; order Bacteroidales; family SZUA-534; genus GH45. Next base: position 5,101 of record CAYRJP010000068.1, read on the forward strand.
GTATGCCATTATCACATTGTGAAACTCTGTTTCACCGTTTGTTCCGACATTTCCGGTTGTTACTCTTTCCACAAGCATAATATGTAATTTAAGCCCTTCACTTAAATTTTCTTTTGACAATAATTTTACTGTTGAAGTAAAATTCCAATCTTCGGTAATATCTCCTGAAACTTCAATTGATAAAGGTGTAGTTAGCGATGCCGAATCGTCAAATGCTGTTTGATTAATATGACTGACACTTGAATAAAATCCGTTTATTTGAATTGTCGGTACCGAATTAATATGATAATAATCTACTCTTTCACCTGTTTCCGTTAAATAATATTCATCACCGTTACCCGGCCAATTAACTTGATATTTTATTAAACTATAATTTCCTTGATTATTATTTAATAAATTGTCAATAACAGGATTAACACCTGCACAAGGAGGACAAGTTGCACTTGTAAATACTTCGAATAACTGTTTTTTTGTAAAATAATCGTCTTTTGCACTTTGAGAAAATGTAAATGTTACTAAAAATAATAATGTAATTGATAACGTAAATAGAAACTTCATTTTTAAAATTTTATAATTTTTTATATAAAAAGAGAGAAGTCTGCTTTATAAATATATATTTTTTGCAAACTTCTCATTAGTACTAACTACTAAACAAAACTAAACTATATTATTGCTTTATGATTTGTTTGTAAACAGTTGAGCCTGTATTTAATTTTACCGATATAATATAAATACCCGACTCTAAAGATGATAAATTAATAGTTGTTGTTTTCTGATTTTTTACTGTTTTCTTCATAATTTCTTTTCCCGACACATCTAACACATAAACATTGTTAATAGTATTGTTATCTAACGAAACTGTCAACATATCTTGTGCAGGATTAGGATAAATTTTTATATCTGTTGATTTATTATTTTCTTTTATTGATTGTCCGTCAGGTTTTGTATAAATAGCACAAATAGACAATTCGGCTTGAGATTCGAATATATCGCCACTAGAAATAGCCTCACCTGTTTCTAAATTAAAAGTATATAATCCTATTTTTGAAGTTGTTCCGTTAAGCGAACCATAAAGCGTTCCGTAAAGTGAATCGGTTGTGCGGTCAAATCCTATATCTTGAGCAAAATTTATATCAAAACCTAACTCTCCTATTACTGTTCCTGCTCCTGTTGTTTTATTAATAGAATATAAACTATTATCAAGAATTCCTATACCATACATATCTCCTTTTGAATTTGCTGCTATCCCTATTATCCCTGCTGTTTCTGATATTAATCCTATTAAATTCATATTCATATTATCTAAGTCAACTTTATACAATTGATAAGCATCACATGCATAATAACTGTTTGTTTGTTTATCCCATGTAAAACCTAAAATACCCTGATATTGTTGCGAGGGAACATTATTTAATTGTCCATGATAATAAGCTTTTCCATTTCCGTCAACATAATATACAGCACCATAATTATCTACAGTAATTATTGCTGTAGTATCATAATCACCTGCATAATCACCTGCATAAAATTCACCACCCAAAAAATAATTTTTGTAAGGAAGTTTTTCAATATCTCCCTCCTGTGATACTTTCACAAAGTATCTTCTATATAAATCATCCTTATCACTTATACCATATGCATATACCGTATCGTAGCTGTAAGTAAATTTTACTATAGGAAAAACTTCTTCAATAACATCATTATCTGTTACCTCATCGCCTTCGAGATGAACCGATGCTTTAACAGTCATATCACCTGCAATATTTGCATCTAATATATTATCCATTTCTACGGTTAAGGTTTGATTTGTAGTAAGGTTTGCATCAGTAAAATTTTTTGTTTCCGAATAAATAGAAGTATTTCCATTTAATATTTCAAATGATACATCAAAAGTATTTTGTGTATTTTTTCCTGCATTTTTTATTATAACCGAAGGTTTTGCATTATTGTTATATTTTATCCATTGGGGAGAATATTCCAACACCATCATGTCATTATCTTTAGTGTAACCAACAGTTAATTCATCAATTCCCCAAATATCGGAATCAACATCATCGGCATATCTAAAAGCTATATATATATGGTTTTATTTATAAAACTTCCCAGTGATACCGATACCTCTTCCCAGTATGATACATCATGATTTATGTTTTCGTAAACGGTATCAAGAATATTTGCTGTTTCAGGATTTGTTCCGTCAAGCACTATTACTTGATGTTTAGCATATTGTCCTCCTGATGATAAATGTTCCCAAAACGATAATATTGTTCCTTCATCGGTAATTGTAATTGCCGGAGATATCATCCAATCATCACATCCTGTCAAAACTCTGGGCATATGAATTGCAGCATTGGGTCCTTGATATCCTCCGCTTGAACTACCAATTGATATCAAATCTGTCCATCCTACCGTATCTCCCAGTTCATAAAAAGACCAACCTGCAAGTGGCCATTCATCAAAATTTTCAGAAAATATTACAGCTTCTTTTACATTCTTTTGTTTAGGCAGTGGATTAATATAATGTTTTTGTTTAGCTTGTTGGTTAATCCGTGAATGAAAATAATTTTGTGCATTTAATGAAAATGACAAAATAAAAATAATTGCAATTAATAATGTAGATTTTTGTTTCATAGTAAAAAATTTAATAATTATTAGAATTAGAGATGTCAATATTACTTATTAACATTAGTGATATACTGTTTTTATACTAAACAAATACTAAACATTAATAAATGCAACCATAGCAAAAACACATCATACAATACCAATATCAACATAATCAAATAATTACAACATTAAATTATTGTATTTCTATTTTAAAATTATGTGCAAAAAAGAAAGATTTTATACAAAAACAGACATTTTGTTTAGGATAGATAACCTCAAAAATTACACATTATAATAAAAAAGAGAGGTGCAAGAACTTGCACCCCTCGGAAATTGAATTAACAAACTATATATATAAAAAACTACTAATAAAGAAGAAGTATTAGATGAGAAAGTATTACTTTTATTTTTTTATAATTTTTTTATTTAATACTACATTATCATTTCTTTTTATTGATACAATGTAAATACCGGTTTTAATATCAGATATGTCAATATTTATAATATTATTATTGACACAGTTTTTTAATACTATTTTTCCTGTAATATCACTAATAGTAACCTCTAAAATATTTTTATCGGTAGATATATATACCATATTGTTAACAGGATTAGGATAAATATTAAAATCGGCAGAAACTTTATTCGATAAAATACCGTTACCTGTATCGTAATTTTTATATATAGCACATACAGTAAGCTCCATAGGTGTAGAACCTCCTATTTCACTTAATTGAGCTGAAGTTGTATTAATTGTAAATAGTGCAGAATTGTAGGCACTTTGCGATGCAAAAGTACTGTATAAAGTTCCATACAATGTATTTGTATTTCTGTCAAAACCTATATCCTGAGCAAAATTCAGGTCATATCCTATTTCACCAATGGCTGTCCCTGCTCCTGTTGTTTTATCAATAGAATAAAGTTTATCGTCATAAACGCCCAAACCATACATATTTCCATTTGTATCAACAGCTATACCTATTATTCCTGCAGTTGAAGATATTTGTCCTACTTTTTCCAATCCAAATGTTTCTTTATTCAATTTATAAAGATCAAAAGCATTGGTTACATACCATTCATCTGTTTTAGAATCCCAAGTAAAACCATAAATACCGCCATTACCCGTAAATTCATAATTTATTTTCCCGTAATAATATGATGTTCCGTTACCATTAATAAGCCATATTCTACCTGTAAAATCAACCCCCATAAGAACAGTTGTTTCATTGATTACTGTAAAATCGCCACCATAAAGTTTTTCTAAATCGGTATTGAATCCCGATAAAGTATCAATTGTTCCATCTTCCTTTGTTAACGAGAAGAAATGATTTTTCATATTATTAGGGTCGGTATTAGGATCGGCAGTACAATGAGAATATACCAAAGTATTATCATATTCAAACTTTACAATCGGTGTTGTTTGTATTAAAGTATCATTTGCAGTTGCTTCATCTCCATCCATTATTACTATTGCTTTAATATTGTAATTACCTGCAACACTCGGTGTATCCCACTCTTTAAATGTTATTTCGGTAGAACCACCTGCCTCAATACCGGCATTGTCAAATGTTTTTGAATCGGAATAAATAATTCCGCTTGCATCGCTGATTTCAACTTTTGCAGTAAAACTATTTTCTGTTTGTTTACCCAAATTATTAACGGTAATTTTAGGACTAATATCTTTTCCGTAAAATATCCAATCGGGATTTATTGCAGAAACAGCTAAATCTTTTGACATTTCTTGATAAACATGAATTTCATCTAATGCATACATATCTCCGAATTTTTCGGATGAATAGTATCTGAATCCTACATAAATAGTTTTTCCGGCATAATTCTCTAAATTAATTACAGGATTTATCCACTCATCATCATATGAACTGTCGGTATTAGCTTTTAAAATATAAACAGTATCTAAAACCGTTGCTTCTTCGGGACTTTGTTTATCAAGAATAATAGCTTGAAAATCAGATACATTCATTCCACCAAAAGAATAAATCCAAAAAGTTAAAAATGTTTCACTACCTATATTAACAGCGGGTGTAACCATCCAATTATCCCCTCCGCTTTCAGTAGTTTCATAATTGTGAACAGCACAAGCATAACCTTCATAGGGATGTCCGCCTGACGATTCATTTAATTCACTCCAACCATCACCACCGTTAAGTTTATAAAGTTCCCATCCTTCAAGAGGCCAATTATTAAGACTGTCGTAAAAGACTGTTGACGATTTAATACTATTTTTTATGTTTAAGTGGTTGCTAATGTCTTTCAACATTAATAATGATAATCTTTTAGAATGTAAATTTGTGTTTTCGGTAAGTAAACTTTGTGCATTTACTGATAAACCCAGAAATACAATACTGATAAAAAAAGTAATTTTTTTCATAATAATAGATTTAAAAAATTAGTATCGTTTATTTTTTTATAAATTTTCATAACACCCCGTGTAATGTTTTCTAAAACAAATTATGCAATTTATTTCCTGTTAATTGTAACTATTTACAGTTTAAATTACTGCCTTTTTACTATGACAGAAGATGTTAGTTTTTGAATATCAATGTATTACATTCGGTATTTCATTTGTCAATCATTAAGCAGTGCAATTAATTTGCACTAATAAACAATGTTTTTTATACCGGTTATTTTAA
>CAYRJP010000069.1:0-4076 GCA_964424425.1 uncultured Bacteroidales bacterium
CATCTTATAATGAAGAAGAAAATATACCATTGTTGTTTGATTTAATAAAAGAAAACCTTAAAAATTATGAATACGAATGTATATTCGTTGACGATGGAAGTTCTGACAATACATTTAATCAGATAAAAAAGTTAGCTGAAAATAACAGTACCGTATCGGGAATATCGTTATCACGAAATTTCGGACATCAAATTGCTTTGTTAGCCGGAATCAGTCAAGCAAAAGGAGATGTTGTTATTATGCTGGATGCCGACGGTCAACATCCTCCAAAAGTTATAAATGAGCTGATAGAACAATATAAAAAAGGCTATGATATTGTTAATACAAAAAGATTACAAACTGCCGATACTGGCTTTTTTAAGAATACAACATCTAAATTATTTTATAAAATAATTAATAAATTGACTGATGTAAAAATAGAGCCGTCATCATCTGATTTTAGATTAATGTCGAGAAAAGCCGTTGATGCATTTTTAAAATTTGAAGAAAAAGATCGTTTTACGCGCGGACTAATAAGCTGGATGGGATTCAAACAGACTTTTGTTGAGTTTAAAGCTCCCGAAAGAATGACCGGAACATCAAAATATACTCTCAAAAAAATGGTTCGTTTTGCATGGGACGGCATAACATCATTTTCATCGAAGCCTCTGAAATTTAGTATGTTTGCAGGATTATTTTCGTTACTGTTTGGTGCTGTTTATTCAATATATGTATTAATTGAATTTATAGCAGGCAATACCATTCCCGGATGGACATCTATGATGTTAATAATTTTAGTTTTAGGCGGAATTCAGCTTTTAAGTTTAGGTATAATCGGAGAATATTTATCACGTATATTTAACGAATCAAAAAACAGACCTCACTTTTTTATTAAAGAAAATTGCTAAGTCATTACAAACTCTTATTTTTTATTAATTTCAGGAATGGAGATTAAATGTTAATCTCCATTCCTGATTTTTTATTATTTATTTTATGATATATCTGTTATTCTTAAAAATAAAATCATCGGTTTTATAAAAAATATTACTGCCGGATTCGCGTATCAAAATATCATCAAACCCGAATTCTCCCGAAATAACCAATTTATTCCATATTTCTATTCTAAATCTTTCGTTGTTTATTTTAGGAGTGTATTCAAATTCTACCAATCCCCAACCATCGCTATTTACATATTTTACCAAATGAAAAACCGATTTTTTAAACCTCGCTCCCCAATTGCCTTTATCGTCCATTGCATTTATTTTCAACAGCGAACGTGGTATTAAATCTTTATTGAGGTCTTTCATCCAAAACGATATTGTTACGGTATTTGTATTATCAAACAATGTGGTATCAATAACAAAACACGTTTTCTTTATATTACTTTTTAAATACGAAGTATGACTGTAATCGGGTAATTTATTTCCGAATGATTGATAAATAAATTCAGTATTAGTATCCGAAACTAAAAAGTTGTTTTTAAAAACTAATAAAGAATCACTTGCTTCGGCAATAAGTTTTTTTCTAAAATCAACATTAAGTTGTTTGATACTATCCACAGGTAATCTGTACACCGAATAATATTTATTCGAATCAATTAGTGAAGCATAATTAATAAATCGCTGCTCGTTAGGATTTAGCTCCGCATTATTTTGATGCAACAGAAGAATATCTTTATTGTTAAATTTTTTTAATATTTCGTATTCACTTTGCGGTTCAAAATACAGTACTAATGCTTGCATTGTTTGCGAAAGCGATGTACGACTCAACATAACGGGTATTAAAGGTAATCCTGTTTTCCAAGATACAATAAACGAGTTTTTTACCATATCTCCAGGTGCATCTATCCAATACATTTCGGAACCGATATGAAAAAACGGAACCGAAAGTATTGCCTGAAATTCATTTGTATTAATATTATTTATCCAACTGTTTTCCGGTAATTTATTTTCGGTATCTTCAAGTTGAACTATTTTATTGTTAATAATATTTTCTCTGCCTTTTACGTTTAACCAAGCATCGTAACTACCCCAAAGTAAAGCTGCCACCAATATTATTTTACTTAAAGTGCTTTTCTTTTTTTTGTAAAAATTCCAAATTAAATAAAACGAAATAATGTTTATTGTGTAATAAAACAACCAATTGAATCTGCCTATTGCTCTAAACTGCTTAAACGGTCCTGTGTATTTCAATAACCAATCGAGATACCACTGAAATGGATAAGCAAAACTGATAAACAGTGCTACAAAAGCACCTAAAAATATTGCACTCAGAAATTTATTATCGGTAAACGACAGCCACTCGATTACACCTCTTTTTTTATTTTTAAAATATTTATAAAAAAGAAATAAAAATACAATGGTTGATACCAAACCCACATAGGCAATTCCCTCCCATTTGAGATATGTAAAATGCAAGAATTTCCCGTAAGGTTTACCCACAGGTAAAAATACCGATTCGGGAAAAGAACGAGTAGCAAAAAATCCCCAAGGAAATGAACATCTGTCGGATGGGTAATTCCAAGTAAACAGACTAAATATTATAAAAGGTAAAACTATTTGAATTGTAAAATGAATAATCAACGATACTATTTTTATCGAAGGGTTTCTTTTTTCAAAATAAATATAGATTAACAAAAATATTATCCAAAATGCGTATAAAGCCAAAAAATATGCGTGTGTAAAAAGTGCCACAAACGACAATAGCGACAGCACAAGCGATATTTTATACGATGGTTTGTCGTAAAATATTTTCAACAGATATAAGAACAGCGGAAGAAAATACAAATACGCCAAATTAAAGTGCCCGCCAAATCGTCCGAGTTGAGGCGACATAAAAATTATTATATTTGATACGATAAGAGAATATCCCCAAGGTAAATTCAATTTTCTGAGTAGCAAATACAAAAAAAATACTCCCCACACCATTGACAACAACATCCATACATTTAATATTCCGGTCATATGACTTGAAGTATCAATGCCGGTGGCTTTAAGCAGCTTTAACGTATTAATTACCAATGGTTGATTTCCCGTAAAAAATACAGATTCACCAAAAGGATAATTCATACTGTTTGTATGTAAGTATGCTGTATCGTATTGCAAATGGTAATACGAACCGAATGTACTTTTTAGTCCGTCGCCTCCCGGTGCAAAAAATACATAGTTGGGTGACAACAAAATATTTCCGAAAAACACAAATAAAAGTGTAAATGCTACTGCCAATACTGCAAATGTTTTTAATAGTTCCGTTTTTTTTGAATTCATATTTTATTGTTGTTAATGGTTTAGTATTATGTTGTTTATAAAAATTTATTTAATACTGTTTTGATTTTACTATTTCCCAATTATTCAAATCAAATATATTATTTTTTATTACAAATTCCTTTTCTATTTTCATTGTTTTGTGTTCTTCAATTTTTCCTTCCCACAATGTAAAACAAGAATGTAATATTCTGCTCTCGGGCAAACTATCGACATAATTGCTACTAAAAGTAATATAAGCGGCATCGGTATTACACATAAGTTTCCAGTTTTCATTTAACTCTCCTTTTGCACCGAACTCTTTAACCATAAGCAGAGGATTAAGTCGCCAAAACATTTTCGGGTCTATTTTTATTTTGTTTTCATTCCAATTTACAGGCGATTTAAAATCAGGATTAAAATCAGACTCATACCAAGAAGGACCGTGGTCGGAAACTATTATTATTTTGGTATTATCATAAACTCCGTTATCTTTCATCCATTTAATCCACTTAGCAAGTTTTTTTATTATCCATTTATTATTTTCATAGGGTGTTGCATCAATAACTCTCCCGTTTTCGTTAACAATATGCCACGGATTGTGTGCCGCTTCGTTATGAAAATAGATAAAATTGGGTTTGTGAGAGTCTGCTTTTGAGATATAAGGCAACAATCGCATAAAGTTATACCACTTTAATATATAACTGCTTATTTTCGATTTTCCTTTAATCAACCACTTATTATTGTTATATATTATCGGTTTAAAAACCAAAGGAACACTAAAAAACATAGCATTCTCTATCAATCGGGAATACCATATTTCTTGTTTTTGATTAATTCTGATGTTTGTGTTCA
>CAYRJP010000069.1:4176-10358 GCA_964424425.1 uncultured Bacteroidales bacterium
TGTTTTATAAACCAACCTTGCACACCATCGGCTATAAAATAAACTATATTTTTTTCTGTTTTTGAAAACGGTATTCCTTTTGTTAATTTATTTTCAAATTTATTCTCTGTATTTTTTTCAAAATAAACACCTTTTGTAATATTTGAATAAAAAGCATTTATAATAAAAATTATATTTAAAATAATTAATCCTATTACTAAATATTTTAATTTGTCTTTTTGTAGTGTCTTTTTTATAAAATAAAAAACAACTATCAAAAATGCAGCGTCAAAAATATATTTAATCAAAGGTGCTGCAAGTTTTTCTTGTTCCGAAAACCTGTTTTGTTGCAATGAGCCTAGTTTTAAAGGCAATACAGAACTATTTATAAAACTTATTATCACAATAAAAAGTGCTGTAAATGCCAAAAGCTGTTTAATTTTTTTGGGAACAATTAAAAAAACAGCTACCAAAATAAAAAAAGCATTAATAAACAGAGATAAATTGTTTTTTACTATTCGCACAGCCGGAAAACCGAATGTTTGAGGTGACGATGAATAAACAATTAACGGATGCCATAAAAATATTAATCCCGTAATAAACAGTATTGACAACAGATAAGTTCCCCAAATATTATTGAAGTGTAATTCAAAAGTATTTTTCTCTTTTTTATGATAAAAAGGCAATAAAACTAACACATACAAAATACCGGTAATTAAAAAATCGGTTGGCTTACATCCTCCCGTTTGGATTGTTATATTCAAAAATGAAATATTAAACCCTGCTCCTCTTGCCATTGTAAAGAAATTTATTCCTTGCAGAAACAATAACATTATCAATACAAAAGCTACGGGATAAAGAAATAAAATATTTGTTTTTTGTTTATAATTTATAAAATATATAGTACCAATAAGTTGCAATGGCAATAAAAATAGTGCCGAAACAATTGCAAACTCGGTATTTACTCCTCCGAAATAAAACTTTGAAGCAAAATAAAAATAAACTGCCAAAAACAACAGTGAATAGTATATTATCGGCTTAACGTGTATATTCAATATTTTTTCGGAATATCTTTTTATAAAAACATCTATAAGTAAACTAAAAAACATAAAAACAGCTCCAACAATTACAGCCCCAAGTAGTCTTATCAATATTGTATCACAATCGTGATGAAATGCCCAATTAATTTGTGCAAAAGCAAATAGCAATGAAATTACAATAGCCACATTTTTGTATTTGGGTAGTAGCAAAATTATTTGCTGTTTAAATTCCGACAGCTCTTTTTTTGATTCTGTATTTTGAATTTTTGCCTTTTTAAACACCTCGGGATTTGTAACAAACAGACGGAAAAAGCTAAATACATTGTTCATTGTCCAGTAAAGAACCAATCCTGCGGGCAGTTTATAAAGCAGTATCAGAAATGCAAGAGCCACAACAAGCATCTGCTTGCGTTCACTTGTATTGCCGTTGCGTGTATAAAACCACGCGGTAATAAGATTTACCACTGTCATTGCTATGGGCAGAATATTTATTGCTCCAAATACGCTATCGGGTTGCGAAAGGTCTTTGATAAAGCCGAATGTTACTCCTTGCAATGCTTCAAAATGCTCCAAATATTGATATGCTGCTATAAAAAAGGGTATTTGCAACAGCAAACTCAATATCGGTATCATTGCTTTCAGTGGACTGTATCCGTGTTGGCGATTGAGTGTTTTCAGGTAATAATACCGTTCTTGTCCTTTGTAGCAACGTTTTATTTCGTCAACCAACGGTTGCATTTTGCGTTTTACGGCATCGGTCTTTTTCTTTGCCTTTTCTATGTAAATAAAAACAGGCAACAAAAGCAACGATATAAAAAAGCTAAGCAATATTATAGCCCAACCGTAATTTCCCGTAAGGTGATAACCAAACAAAAACAGTTGCTTGATTATAAATATAAACGGTGATAGTATTAATTCAAAAACATTCATAACTAAATAGTTAAACATTAAGAGATTAAAAAATAAGAGATCTTAATGGTTAAATTTTATTTTACTTTTTCCCATTTTCTTGTATCAAAAGCCGAGTTATGAGCTTTTACTTTATATCTTATATTTAAGGTTTTATTAAGCCAAATTTTTCGTTTCCAAAATACAAACATTGAAGGTAAAACTCTATTTAATGTATCCGTGGTCATCAATGGATTTTTTTCGTCTAATGCTATATAACTGGCATCGGCATTACTCATAAATTTCCAACTTTCTTTAAGATTACCTTTTGTATTATAGTCTTTTACCATTAAAAGCGGATACATTCCCATTACCCAACTAAAATCAATGTTTAAATTGAGATTTTCATCTTTAATAACAGGAATATTGTAATCAATATCTCCTTTAAAATGTTGCCAGTGCGGACCGTGATCCGAGAGTAATACAATCTTTGTATTGTCATATACTCCGTTTTGCTTCATCCAGTCAATCCATTTTGCAAATGTTTTTATTACCCATTCATTATTTTTGTATATATCTACATCTTCATGCATAACTCCATTTTGGTCTATTGTACACCATGGATGATGTGAAGCATAAGAGTGAATATAAATAAAATTAGGATTCTCATTTTTAGTATTTGAGATATATGGTAATAATCTCATCCTATTTAGTCGTTTTGCCGAATTTGTATTTTCATTTGTTTTTTCGTTTTTATGCAACCATTTTCCTTTGTTATAGATTTTTGATTTTAAAAACAAAGGAGCACTGTAAAATGCAGCATTCTCTGCTAATAAAGTATATCCTACCTCTTTCGACACTCCAATATGTAAGGTGCTGTTCCAAATATTCCAATCCAAACTCCATTTAGGTAAATAATAATCAAACTTATTTTTATCAATTTTAGAATAGATCATATCAGTTGCCGTAAAATCGAATCCTTCGGATTTAACTTTTGAATAAAACAACTCTGTTATATTTGTTATTTTCTTTTGAAATGTAACAGTATCATCTTTATTTAACTTATCAATTGTATAGTCATATCCTCCAAGGATAGGAGCTATTGACGATAGTGTTATTGAAGAAACCGATAATGTATTAGGATACCACACAAAACCTTTGAATTCTTTTTTCAATTCAGGATTTTCCTCCAGTATCTTTTTCATATACCAACCATGAAACATATCGGATACAAACATAATAACGTTTTGCTTATCTCTTGAAAATGATATTGAACTTGAAAGTCCTTCCGAAATATGTTCTTTCTTATAAAAAGTTTTAGTATTAATTGCTACCGTTAAACTTTGTATTATTAATATCAAATTGAGTACCAACAAAGAAACAGCAAACTGTTTATGCAGATTTCGCTTTAATAGAAAAATGACAAAAGATAAAATTGCGATAATTCCTATACCTTCAAAAATATACATAAGCAAAGGTTGTTTCAGATTATCAGGATTTAAAAATCTTGTCTCTTGCAACGACCCCATCTTAATAGGAAATATTGTATTATGAATAAATGCAAGAATAGTTACCGTTAATATAAACAACAACCAAATTGATTTATACTTTTTAGGTATTAACAAATACACCGCGAGCAATGAAAATAAACTTATTGAGAAAAGTCCTATATTATGTTTCAATATTTCTATTGCCGGAAAAACAAAATTGGCGGGAAACGAAGAGTAAATAGCCAAAGGGTTCCACAAAAACACAAATCCCGAAAGGTATAATACCGATAAAACGTATAAACTCCAGTGCCATTTTGTAAGAACAGGTATTTTTACTTTTTCACTTTTTAAATAAAATGGCAGTGTTATTAATATTATAAAAATACCCGGCAATATTATATTTGAAATTTGTGTTCCAACTATTGCAAAATTTATATGAACTATAGAAAAATCAAAGCCACTGCCTTTAATAACTGCAGCAACATATAACATCTGAATTATAAAAAGAATATCGTGGATTATTGCTATAACTATTGCTGTAAAATTCTTTTCTTTAAAAAAATACCGTAAAAAATATATTACTGCAATAAATTGTAAGGGTACTAATAATATTAGTGCTGTTAAACTCAGTGTTTCATTAAATCCCGAATAATAATAAAGTGAAGCTAAATGAAAATATATTACTAAAAACAGTAATGAGAAATAATATTTCGGTTTTACCGATAAATATTTTAACCATTCAATTAATGTTTGATTATTATTTTTAATTTTAAAATAAATATTTCCACTCACAAGAGTTAAAATCCATCCTATTACAATAGAACCTGTCAAACGAATAACAATATCTTCGTAAGAATGCTTTATTATCCAATTTAATTGTAATAAAATAAATAGTGTTGCTAGTGCCCAAAACAGATATTTAAAAAATATGCCTAAACCTGTTATTGAAAAAATATATTCTGATTTTATATTCTCAAAAAAGTTATTCGCTTTGTTTAATATTTTTTCGGATAAAATATTTTTAATATAATTTTTTGATGCGGAAATAACCAACAATATAAAACCTGAAACAACTATACTTCCTACAATTGATACGGCTAACCTTATTACTAAAGAGTTAAAACTATTATGACAAGCCCAATTTAATTGCGATAATATTGCCACGATAACTACTACCGGAAATATTCTGTCAAAATCATATAACCAACGTGAAAAATCAAAGCTTATTTTTAATTTATTATCTGTATGAAGGTTATGAATATCTTTTTTAAACACCTCGGGATTTGTAACAAACAGACGGAAAAAGCTAAATATATTGTTCATTGTCCAGTAAAGAACCAATCCTGCGGGCAGTTTATAAAGCAGTATCAGAAATGCAAGAGCCACAACAAGCATCTGCTTGCGTTCACTTGTATTGCCGTTGCGTGTATAAAACCACGCGGTAATAAGATTTACCACTGTCATTGCTATGGGCAGAATATTTATTGCTCCAAATACGCTATCGGGTTGCGAAAGGTCTTTGATAAAGCCGAATGTTACTCCTTGCAATGCTTCAAAATGCTCCAAATATTGATATGCTGCTATAAAAAAGGGTATTTGCAACAGCAAACTCAATATCGGTATCATTGCTTTCAGTGGACTGTATCCGTGTTGGCGATTGAGTGTTTTCAGGTAATAATACCGTTCTTGTCCTTTGTAGCAACGTTTTATTTCGTCAACCAACGGTTGCATTTTGCGTTTTACGGCATCGGTCTTTTTCTTTGCCTTTTCTATGTAAATAAAAACAGGCAACAAAAGCAACGATATAAAAAAGCTAAGCAATATTATAGCCCAACCGTAATTTCCCGTAAGGTGATAACCAAACAAAAACAGTTGCTTGATTATAAATATAAACGGTGACAATATTAATTCAAAAATATTCATAATTCTTTTTTTTGAACCATATAAGGATTATAAGAACATATAAAATTGTATTCTTAAATGCTCTTATATGCCTTATATGGTTAATTGTCATTATAATATTTAGTGAAATTCACTAAACTTTTAAATTAATTTTTGTTTATTCTACTAAACTTTTTTTATTTCCAATACTCTTTAAAATATCCAATATCTGCTCTGCAGCCACTTCGCCTGCTCTACCAAAGTTATATACCGATTCATTTTTAAGTTCTTCCAATTGCATACTCGGTGGATTCTGCAATAAATCATTAACTATACCGCTGATATTTTCTACATCAGGCTCATCAAATATTCTACCCAGTCGCGGACGCTCACGCATCTCCCACATTTCGTAATCAAGCTCGCTGCCTTCAAATCCTTCAATGGTATCAAAATCGGTTTTCAGCAACAATACAGGTTTTGAATATAAAAATGCAAAATCCCAAATTACTCCCGATAAATCGCTTATCATAAGGTCGGCTTTTGCCATACTCTCCGTTCCCGACGGTTTAGTATCTACCGTAAAACGAGGTTCATCTTTATATTTTTGCTCTATCTCCTCAATCAATTTCGGAAAACTGACATAAGTCTGCGGATGCGGACGAAGAATAATATCGTAAGTGCTGTTTTTTAATAAGTTATCAAAAAAACGTGTGCCGAAACGATTAATTATTGAATACTCTTTCCAAGTAGGAGCAACTAATACAACCGAATTCTTTTTATCAGGCTTGGGCAAGTTTTTTATCTCTTCAAGCATTACATCGTAATAGGTAAGTCCTGTTTCAAGAAGCAATTTTTTTTGTGTGCCTCGTTTCTCTTCCAGTTTTCTAATTCCCTCTATCTGATG